>NZ_JACJEY010000036.1:0-46397 GCF_014164295.1 Pseudoalteromonas sp. SG43-7 | reverse complement strand
TAGGCGTGAAGGTGCAGCACCTGTATTTGCGGGGCTGAGACACATCGCATTTAATCAGCTAAAAGCAGAAACAAGCTTTAATAAAGGCATGCCCGCAAAACAGAAAAAAGCTATGCGCAGTACAGATTACCTTGAAAAGGTATTGAAATCATAGACTTTTTTCATGCTCTTTCCCTGAGGTCTGACCCCGATAGTGCTATATATGAAACAGGTAGATTGATATGGTAACAGGTAACTCAAATATTCAGAGTTTGATTCACCCTCTAAGTCGGGCCGATTTTCGGTCTGACTTAGAGTACGGTGAAATAACTAATGTATATTACATTGAAAATGACTCTCATTTTGTAGTGGAAGAAAGTGTTAATTTCGAAGATGGTTCATCAAGTAAAAATTTCTATGTTTTTGATAGTGCTACCGGAAAACGTGTCTCAATTGAACAGCGAATACTTTCACTTAAGAATAAAATTTATAAGTATGAGCTTGATTGTGGGTGTGTGGTAGAAGCGACAGTTAGTATTGATAAAGAAACAGGCTGTGAATTTTTAAAATACGCACTTAAAGATGTAAAAGGTGATAAAATAGGCACGTTTCTTCTGCCCGGTTATCACTTCAATTTTAATTTTGATACTTCATATGAATTAGTACAAAAAAGGGCAAAAGAATTATTACAAACTGGTATCGATGAGGCGCTTAATTCAAAACTTTTTTTTGAGCGTTATTTTGCTGCAAATTTTGAAACGAAGACAGGGATACTTACCAGAAGTTTTCGTCGATATAACAGAAGTGTAGGTGAAAGCGGCTATGGTATTATGTATGCGTTTTTAAGCCAAGATATGTACAATAAGCTAAGAGTTGATGAAGACTTTATATCAATTTTAAAGAAGATTGCGGCAAATGACATACATCGTGAAGATAACCAATCAGCAGAGCAAGTTTTTAATGCCATGTTTAAAAACATTAACAAGTAGTTTTATAGAAACAAGTGATTGGATAACAGTATTCCTTTTACTTTCAACCAAAAGGGTATTATATAATCACTTTTTCCGAATTTAGAATGAGTTAAATATTATGTTGGTAGAAATAGCAATTGCCGATGCATATGGTGCGGGTTTTGAGTTTGTAGATCAGGAAATTATATCAGCCGAAAATAACCTCGAGACCTTTCGTGCGCATCAATTGTCTAACATTGCTGGGTGTTATACTGATGACACTCAAATGTCATTAGCGCTGTCTGAGTTAATGCTAAACGACGTTGACTGGACTGAAGCCCATATAGCCGAGGCATTTTTTCAATGCTATATACGTGATCCTGTGCATGGCTACGCAAAGCGACTACAAACGGCATTTTCTGAGGCGAGAAATGCAGACCATTTTGCAAGGTTAGTTAAAACGGATAGCTTTGGCAATGGGGCAATGATGCGAGCTGTACCAATTGGTTTTTTTAAAGATGAAGATGTAGTAATACGCAACGCCACAATACAAGCACGTGTTACTCATGACCATCAAATTGCAGTCGATGCTGCTGTTTGCATTGCTCTTGCTGCACATGCAGGCTTGTACAGCAAAGCGACTCTTAAAACATTGCCGGAGTATCTTGCATCTCGAGGTTACAAGTTTAATGCTAATTGGCAAGGAAGAGTTCGTGCAGTGTCAGAAGATACTTTGGCCGCAGTAATGTCTAACCTAATGCAGCATTTTAGCTATGAAGCTTTGATAAAGTCAGCTGTTGATTTTGGAGGAGACACAGACAGTGTCGCGTCAATTTGCTGCGGAATAGCAAGTTGTTATGATGGTGTTGATAAAACTCTTCCAAATAAGCTCGTTACTAATTTTTCTAAGGACAACTTTGGATTAGATTATCTCAGAGATTTAGACATTCAACTTAAGAATAAGTTTTTGTGATTAACCTAACGTATTTACATAAACACTTTAAAAAAATAGTAATCCCCCGAAAAACAATGAAATCCAACTATATCCTGTGTTGGCTAGGACAACTGATAATGGAACAATTACTTATTCAAAAATTGTTCATGTTAGTGGTGGCATACCAAAAATACCTCGTGGTAAGGCTGCCAGAGTGACTCAAATTAATGGTGGCTAATGTAATGCGGGATTACCCAAATCGTGAAGGAAAATTAAAACAATTCTATGCGAATAGAATGGGCATGTTAGCGCATGGTGAAAATGTTATTGAATCGAAAATGCTTGGATCGCAAAAGCTTGAATATGAACAATTGGAAAGAATATCAGATAGTTTAATAAACGTTGGGATAGAATTATCAATCTGTCAGTTTTCACTCGGTCATAGTATTGACACAATAAGAGAAACAGTCGAGCGGACTATCACTTACTATCTTAAAACAGACAATGAGTGGAGTAGCTATCCACATAGTGTATATACATTAGTCAAACTTATTTCATTGGCTATTTTGGTTGATGTTAGTGATAAAGCGTGGGCATTATTGGCTGAAAAATGGCAAAGTAGCGGCAGTAATGGCTATATATTGGCAAAACTGTTGAGTTATCGTTCAAACAATGTACAGCTAGGTCAAGATGTTCGCCTTAAAAAAATCGGTCAAATTTTGACTATCTCAAATATTAGTGACGATTGTGAATTTTTAGAAGAACTGAAAAAGTATTCTAAAAAATGGTACATTCGTTATAAAGGCTTACATTGGTACAATAGCCACAATGATGATTATCATATAGGTTATTTTGGGTACTGGGCAGTAGAAGCCGCTGCTGTCGCAAAAATGCGTGGTATAAGCCTAAAAAACACTCATTTTGGTAAATATTTTCCTTATGGTTTTTTTGATCTACCAGAACAGTTACCGAAAGAAAAGGGCGTTAAAAAAGAGCTTCAACAAAAAGAGCAGGCATTAAATACAATCACTTACCCTGGCTTAACTCGACTAAGTCTATCGCTTGATGGTGCTTGGCTAAATGAGAGTGAACAACGTTTATCATTAATCACCCATGATGAAGGTTTGGAGTGTGCCGGTACTGTGTATCTAAGTGACGAAAATACATTAGACTCATTTGCGTCAGGGAGGTATGAAGCATATGCCATGGTATAAACGGGTTGGAGTTGAAAATGAACGAAACCTCCCCATTGGCACTGTTAAAGAACAATTGATGCAAGGCGTTTGGAAAGGCTAAACTGAAGTCACTTCTTACATGGTATACGCTTTAAAATTTGACAAATATTTTATGGTTTTAACGTTTACCTTTATGGAAAAAGATAAAACACACTGCTTACCTATAATAGAGCGTTTGCTAGAGTCGATTCGTTATGAATAGCACAATTATTTGAATTAAAGTTCAAGAGTCTCTGATAAATATGGGGTTATTCAGTTCAAATACGGACATTTATCCTGTGCGCTTTTGGCGAGGCTGCTAAACTTACCCGGTTTGCTGTTTCAATGATTGAAAACAACCCTCCCCATGGAATGGGCCAGTTTGTTGGGTATGATTAAAAAGGATAGGGGACACCCGTGATTGCACTTTTATTTGATATTGTTGGTATGACAGGTACGTTTTTAGTGGTTGGCGCGTTTTTTATGCTACAACTGGGTAAAGCCACGCCAACAGGGCTTTTATATAACATGATGAATTTATCTGGCGCTATTTTGTTGCTTATAAGTCTTTGTTATAACTTTAATTTAGCAAGTTTTGTGATTGAAATATTTTGGATCGCAGCCTCATTAATTGGTTTATATAAATACCTAAAAGCTAAGCAGATTTCAGCTGTAGCCTAAATTTATAAATTAATAGAGAAAAACTCTCACGCCGTCGCGTATTTGTATTAATATTGTAAATAGCACGTTACTTATGATGTGCTAACTCCAATGAAAAATATAGGTGTAAAGCGGCGTAATGATTTTAAAGCTAACAGCATGTCTTTTTTTATGTGTTAACACAGCCCCCTTACTGGCGAGCGACGCTGATGATTTATTTGCGCTTAGCTTTGAAGATTTGCTTGACGTTCATGTCGATATTGCCTCAAAAACCTTAGAAACTCTCGCTTCTGCCCCCTCAACTATCACTGTTTTTAATCGCAAAAAAATAGCCTTACTTGGGGTGAATAATGCGTTTGAATTGATGAATTTTGTTCCTGGTATGCAATCTACTCGTGGTGATTGGGTAGGCGCTGTACCAAAAGATCACGCAAGAGGTGTTTACCTTGATAGCGGCAATATCTTAGTGATGATCAATGGTGAACGTTTAAATGAGTCATCATTTGGCAAAGCGTCAGTTTATATGCCTTATATACCTGTAGAAGTTATTGATAAAGTTGAATTTATACGTGGCCCTGGCTCTGCTTTATATGGCAGTAATGCATTCTTAGGGGTGATGAATATAGTGACTAAAAGCCAAAATAATGAAATGTCGCTGGCTGTGGGTAATGTAGGTCAAACCAGCGCTGCATTCTCGGTTAGTCATCAAGTTAATCAGCAAACACATCTATTTGCTAATGGCGCGTATAACCAAAAAAGTGGTAAGCGTTATCCACAAGGGGTAAACGATCCACTGCAATCAGTTTACTTTGAAGCGGGTGTCGATATCAATAAACTGGCTGTGAGAGCGCGTTATAATCATGTTGAACTGAAAGAGTTTTTAAACCTTGGTGGTTATTCTGACAGTAATCAACATCGTAGTGAGAATACTTTCCTATCTGTAGGTTATGATTGGCTTGAAACTGATACACGTACTTTGGCTACAAAAATAGCGTATGCACATCATCAAATACAAAGTGCAGGATTAATCGCACCTGCAGCAACTTTACCTAACGCTAGTTATGATTTTTTTGTTGGTCCTGATTGGCATACAACGGATTTAACAGTCAGTGTAGAGGCCAGTCAGCAATTTAATAATGGTTGGTCAATCAACTCAGGCTTGCAATATAGCCGCGCAGAGCAACATAAAGCGGACTTACGTGTTAATTATTTTGATATTAACAGCGGTGAAATTATTGTTGAAGATCCGTTTTATCAAGGGGGGATTGTTACAATCAGTAATTATGCGCCATTTCAGAGTTTGCAATCGACTTTTGAAACCCGAAGTATTTATGGGCAAATCAAAGTGCCTTTTGCTGAGCAATTGACCTTATTTTTAGGGGCACGTTATGATGATGTTAAAGCGATAGACAGTAAATTATCGCCGCGCATTTCCGCAATCTACTCACCAACTCGCGCGCATACTTTTAAATTACAATACGGTGAATCGTTTCGCACTCCTGTGACGAATGAATTGTATTCAGATGATGATGTGACTAAGGGCAATCCAAACTTAAAGTCTGAATATGTTAAAACCACAGAGCTTGTTTGGCGCTACGAGGGACAAGATTGGCATATTAATTCGGTGCTTTTTTATAATCAACTTGTTGATTTTATTAATCTAGTGCCGAATTCAGCTGCCAATAATCAGTTTACCTTTGAAAACCAATTAGATGACATTAATCGTGGTGTTGAATTAGATAGCATGATCCACATTACTAGTGATTTATCAGTGGAAGCGACTTACAGCGAGTATTTTGATACGCCAATTAAGCCAACGTTTAAGCGCTTTGCTAGTGTGATTGCTAATTATCATCATCAGCAATGGGTGCTGAGCCTCAATAGTGTTTGGCGCGATGCCGTCAGTGGCCCGACAATGACAAGCGACTTTACTCAACCGGCTTACTTTTTGCTCGGCGGGGCTGTGAGTTGGCAATTTTCTGCACGCGGTGAAATTAGTTTTAAAGCCCATAATCTCTTAGATAAGCACTACCGTGTGTACGATCCAAGAGTTACAGATGGCACTGTTGCTGGTGTCGGCAGTGAATACTCGTTACACTATCAAATCAAATTTTAAGTTTTAGGGACGCTCAGGTGTGCCCTTTGGTTGATCATGCTGCGTTTTCCCCGAAAAATATTAATCGCTGTTGCCATTTTAATTAGTGTATTGTTGCTTAGTTTTTTATTTGGCCGACACTATGATTTAAGTCAAGCAAAGCAGCAAGCTGAACTCCAAGTGGGTCAATTGCGTAATTATCTTGATACCGAACTCTCTCGTTTTGCAACTATTCCTCATTTAGTTACTGATAACCAGTTACTCACTGCATTTCTCAGTGATACTGATCAGCCCGTGCAGCCTATTAATAATTACTTGGCTGATATCCAACAAGCCAGTGGTGCATCAGACGTCTATGTCCTTAATCGTGAAGGGGATGTTATTGCATCGAGCAATTGGCAACTTGATTACAGTTATATCGGTAATAACTTTGCATTTCGTCCGTATTTTTCTCAGGCATTGGCGGGTAACAAAATTGCCTATTTTGCTCTTGGTTTACGATCTAAAGAACGGGGTATTTATTTTTCTGAACCGATTTATCGCGATGGCCAAGTAATAGGTGTGGTCACCTTAAAAGTGAATGTATCTAAGTTTGAAACTGATCGACAATTACTGAATGCGTCCCACGCTAGCCATTTTTATTTAAGCTTAGACGATAATATTATTGCTATGTCCGATAGCCCCTCATGGCGACTCAATTCGTTGCATAGCCTCACAGCAGCAGACTATCAACACTTTACGACAAGCCGACGCTACCTAGAGTATGTACCAAAAGTTATCACTGCTGAGCACATTATTAGCCAAGGGATGCCCCTGTTATACGTTAATGATGCGAATAAACGCAGTAAATATATGCCTGCAAGTGCGCCGATTGAGCGACTTAATGCAAAAATAACTGTGCTTGTTGATATATCGTCGGTGAATATTAATCAACTAGGGCGATTGTTTTGGTTGAGTGTGATTTATGCTGGGGGGTTAATGCTTTTTTACAGTTTAATGGCACGTTTTGCCGGCTATAAAAAATTACTTTTTTCTCGTCATAGCCTTGAGCAAGAAGTTATAGAGCGCACCCATGCACTCGAAAAAGCACAAACAGCGCTGGTGCAAACAGCCAAATTGGCCACCATAGGTCAACTCAGCGCGGGTATTAATCATGAGATTAACCAACCCTTGAGTGCAATGAGTACGTATTTGGTTAGTGCTAAACGCTTGATTGCCAAAGGTGATATTGCAAAGGCAGCTGAAAATATTGTTATTGTGCAATCGTTGATCGAACGAGTACATAAAATTGTTGGACAATTAAAGCACTTTAGTAAACCGGCACAAACACAGTTAAGAGAGCAAAGCTTAAACCAGTTACTTAAAAATGCCATGGTGATCGCCTCCGCGCAATTAAAGCAGGATGATGTCAACGTTAACACCGCTGATATCGCTGACACTGTAAAAGTATGGGTTGATGGCATTAAATTTGAGCAAGTATTAGTGAATGTGATCACCAATGCCAGCCAAGCAATGGCTGACAGTACTGTGCGAGAGCTGAGTTTTGAGATAGAGCAGTTTGACGACCGCGTTAAGCTGTCTATTTTGGATACTGGGCCTGGTATCGAGTTACATGCGCTTGGGACTATTTTTGAGCCTTTTTATAGCACTAAATCGACTAATGGCCTTGGCTTAGGGCTATCTATTTCTAAGCAAATTATTAATTCATTTAATGGCTGTTTAAGTGCGCATAATCGCCCTGGCGGTGGTGCTCAATTCATTATTACCTTAGCAAGTACTAAAGGAGCGTTATGAATACGTTAGCAACTGATTGTAAACAGGTCATTGTTATTGATGACGAAGCGATGATCCGCGATTCACTTGACCAATTGCTGACACTCGAAGGCTATCAAGTACAGTGTTTTAGCGATCCAATGAGTGCTTTATCAAAACTTAATCGTCGTTTTAACGGGGTGGTGCTCAGTGATATTAATATGCCGAAAATGGATGGACTGGCTTTTTTAGAACAAGTTCAAGCATTTGATAGCGAATTACCGGTGATCTTTCTGACTGGATTTGCTGATGTATCGGTGGCCGTTAAAGCCATGCAATTAGGGGCTTACGACTTATTTGAAAAACCCCTTACAGAGCAGTTATTAGATTGTATTGCCAGAGCGTGTGATAAGCGTGCCTTGGTAATGGAAAATCGTGCTTTAAAACTAGCGGTAGAAAAAACGTCAGCCCCAGGTGTACGGATCTTAGGGGAAACCGTGCAAATGCAGCAAATGATGCACTTGCTCAATGCGGTGATCGACACTCCCGCAGATGTAATGATTGAAGGTGAAACTGGCACCGGTAAAGAGTTAGTTGCACGCTTTTTACACGACCAAAGCAGCCGTTCAAACTGTAATTTTGTGGCAATTAACTGTGGTGCCATACCAGAGCAACTGATTGAAAGTGAACTATTTGGTGCGGCCAGTGGCGCGTTTACAGGGGCAACACACAGTCGCCAAGGTAAGTTTGAGTTTGCTCAAGGTGGTACGGTGTTTTTAGATGAGATAGAAAGCACACCGGCATCATTACAAGTAAAGTTACTTCGCGTTTTAGAAGAGCGAAAAGTGACCCCCGTCGGCGCTAATACCGCCGTTGACTTAGACATACGTATCGTTGCGGCAACCAAAGTTGATTTATTATCCTTGGTCGAAAAAGGGGACTTCAGAGCTGACTTATATTATCGACTCAATTTAGTGAGGGTAAGTATTCCGGCATTGCGTGATAGGAAAGCTGATATTCCTTTATTATTCAAACATTTTAGCTCTATTGCCGCGACTCGTTTTCATAAACCTCCGGCTCCTCTAAGTAGCGATATATTACAGCGTTTACTTAGTTACCAGTGGCCAGGTAATGTCAGAGAGCTTAGAAACCAAGCTGAACGAGCGGTGCTGCTGGGTGCTGAATTAGCGTTCGCCAATACCGAAAATAATAATGGCAGTGAGTTATCGCCCGATCTGAGTTTGGCGGAAAAAGTGTGCTTTTATGAGCAATCTTTAATCGAAGAAGCCCTTGAGCGCCACCAAGGTAGTATTAAAGAAACTATGAATACCTTACAGATTGCCCGTAAAACCTTGTATGACAAAATGAGTAAATATGGCCTCAATCGTGACATGTTTATTGATTAACCAGAGCTTTGCTTAAGTGATTTACCTGCTCAGCTTAATTTGATGGGTGGAAACGGTGACACAGACGTTTTGATAGTGTGTGGGATCCCGCACACTTTATTGTAAGTATAATTTAATTTTAAATTTAACTATTTGAATATATTAAATTTTACTTTTTTATAAGCAGTTGGCAGTAAACTTGCCTTTATTAGCGGGAACAACAAATGATCCTAATAATAAGGGCACACAATGATAATAATAGACAAAAAGCTAACCCCTGTTTTTGTAGCAACGAGTTTTGCAGCAGCTTGCTTTGGACAAAGTGTTCATGCCGCAGAGTATGACATTTATGGTAAAGCAGAAGTGCAAATTGCTAATACTGACAACGGTGTAATGCGCTATGCTAAAAAAGGAACGCAAATCGATGCGCCTTTTTCACGCATTGGTGTGAAAGGGCAACATGTACTCACTGACTCGTTAAAAGCGGTATTTAAATACGAAGTGCAAGTAAAGGGCTTTGAGCACGATGATACCGATGAGCCATTTAGTGCCCGTAATACATATTTAGGTTTAGCGGGAAATTTTGGTGAAGTTGTAGTTGGTCGAAACGATACACGCTTTAAGTATTCAGAAGGTAAAGTTGATAACTTCAATGAAACTCAAGCCGATATTGCTCAATTACTACCGGGTCAAGATCGCCTTGGTGATACCATAACGTATAGTTCAAAATCATATGCGGGTGCTCAGCTATCACTTACCTATGCTTTGAAGGATGACAGTGCCAATAATGAAGCCGGTTATGCCGCTACGTTAATTTATGGTGACCGTGGTTTAAAAAATAAAAATTATTATGTGGCGATCAGCCATATTGATTCACTCAATAATATCAACGCCAGTCGCATCGTTGGCGCGTGGCAAAAAAATGATTTACAACTAGGTGCTATTTACCAGCACAGTGAGTCAGTAGATGGTACTAAATCAGGAAACGGCTATGTGTTGAGTGCCAGTTATACCATTGACAAATGGCAGCCAAAACTACAATTTGCCAGTGATGACTCAACTATTCGCCAAAGTACTAAGGGCAGCCAGTGGACTGCAGGTGTGGATTATTTATTTGATAAACAAACTACCGCGTACTTATTCTATACTGACTTAGATTTGCAACAGCAAACGGATAGTAGCTTAGCCCTTGGCTTAAAGTATAAATTTTAAAGGGGTTGAATATGAGCACACAAACTTTAGACGATAAACCTGAAAAAAATCCAATGATACAGATGTTGCTGCTGTTATTGGGCCCTGCGGTCATGCTACTTACGTGTTTGATCGATCCTCCTGCTGGCATGAGTACCGCTGCTCTTCGTACTTCAGGATTAGCATTTTGGATGGCATCATGGTGGGTGAGTGAAGTAGTTCCTATCCCAGCTACGGCGCTATTGCCGTTGGTATTTTCTCCGTTGGCTGACATTGCTGCGATAAAAAGTGTCGCTGCACCGTATGCGCACCCCTTAATATTTTTGTTTTTAGGTGGCTTTTTAATTTCCATTGCGATGGAACGTTGGGGCTTACACAAGCGCATTGCTTTACGTACTATGCTCTACGCGGGCTCAAAACCGAGTTTGCAGATATTAGCGATGATGTTAGTAACGGCATTCTTATCAATGTGGATGTCAAATACTGCAACAGCAGTGATGATGTTACCTATTGCTATGTCTATCACCCATTTAGTGCAAAAATCTAATCCAAATAATAATGGTTTTGGTAAAGCACTGTTACTTTCTATTGCTTATGGTGCCAGCATTGGCGGCATTGCAACATTAATTGGTACGCCACCGAATGCATTGATGGCCGCTTATTTATCAGATAGTTATAAAATTGAAATTGGTTTTGCGCAATGGATGATGGTGGGTGTGCCATTGTCACTGACTATGTTGATCATCTGTTGGTTGTGGCTGACCAAGTTTGCTTATAAAGTTGATAAAACAAATGAAAAATCTCAAAAAGTCGACACCAAGTCACTATTTAGCTCGCAGTTAAAAGGTCTTGGCACCATGCAACGCGCTGAGAAAGGGGTGTTATGTGTGTTTTTATTTGCAGCTGTGTGCTGGATATTTAGACCTCTGATCGCTGATTTTTCTGGTTTAAAAATATCGGATACCGGTATTGCCATTGCTGCAGCATTATTATTATTTGTTTTGCCTGCTAATAAAGGCAGTGATGAACGTATTCTTGACTGGCAAAGTGCGGCAGGAGTTCCTTGGGGAGTGTTATTGTTGTTTGGTGGTGGCTTAACCCTAGCGGCACAAATAAAGTCATCAGGTTTGGCTGAATACATAGCTCATATGATTGAAGGCGTCAGCGCCATTCCATTAGTATTGAGTGTATTAGTAATTGCAACCTTAATCACTTTCTTAACTGAGATCACCAGTAATACAGCAACCGCAGCTGGATTTTTACCACTACTTGGCCCTGTCGCTGAGTCAGTCACAGGTTCGCCATTGGTCTGGGTTATTCCTGCGGCTATAGCCTGTAGTTGTGCGTTTATGATGCCTGTAGCGACCCCGCCTAATGCCATTGTGTTTGGCTCTGGGCAAATTCAAATGCGGGATATGATCAAAGCCGGCTTTGCATTAAATATTGTTGCAATTGCGCTGATCACATTTGTCACTATGACCCTTGCTGCATCGGTATTTAATTTTTAAGTAATTCAAAGTTACCCAACCGGAGCGCTATTCGTTTGTTGATAGCGCTCTATATTGCCCCTGCTAAGAAACAAAGTTATAGTGGTTAAATCTTTATTTTGTTTATGAGTATGCTTTTGTCTGACACTGGCACTGTATGTAACCCTGAGCTAAAAGCGCAATTTGATGAAATGCAGCTGCATTTTGATGCCCAGCCATATTTAGCATTATCACAGCGGATCCGTTTATTAAAATCTTTAAAACGTGAACTGTTGGCATTAGAGGCTGAATTGGTAGCTGCAAGCTCGAAAGACTTTGGCTTTCGCACTGCTTTTGATACGATTTTGGGTGATATACTGCCTACGGTCAAAACGATCAGCCACACCATCAAGCATTTACCTAAATGGGCAAAAAATTCACCACGAAAAGCGGGTTTGAGCCTAGCGCCATCAAAAGTTGCTGTGAGCTATCAACCCAAAGGAGTGGTGGGAATAATTTCTCCATGGAATTACCCAATTCAATTATCAATCGTGCCGGTGATAACCGCAATTGCCGCAGGTAATCGGGTATTATTAAAGGTCAGTGAATTTACTCCGCACACCAATCAAGTAATCAAAAAACTATTTATCGGCGAGCTTAGCGAACATTGCGCAGTGATCGAAGGTGAAGCGCAATTAAGTCAACAGTTTAGCTGTTTGCCATTCGCACACTTATTTTTTACCGGCTCTACAGCTGTAGGGCGCCATGTTATGGCCGCTGCGAGTAAAAACCTTACCCCAGTAACTCTTGAGTTAGGTGGCAAATCGCCCGTTATCATTACCGCGCAAGCGGATATAGATAAGGCGGCTAAAGCTATTTTATTTGGTAAAATGACCAATGCAGGGCAAATTTGTGTTGCCCCCGATTATGTTTTAGTGCCGGAAAACTTACAGCATCAGTTAGTCAGAAGTCTCTGTAGCTTATATAAAAAACATTATAACTTAGGTGTCGAGGGGAAAAATTTAACCTCGGTTATTAATCACCACCATTTTCAGCGTTTAACCGATTTATTGGCAGATGCACAGCAACAGGGCGCACAGATAATTAAGCCGTTAGATGAAAACCAAAGCGACGAACATAAGCATCGTCTTGGTTTGCACATTGTGACTGATGTGAATGACAATATGAAGTTGATGCAAGAAGAACTGTTTGGACCAATTCTTGCGATTGTCAGTTATCAAGCTTTACCTCAGGCGATTGCATACATAAATCAACGTCCTCAGCCGTTAGCTTTGTACATAATGGGGCAAGATAAACAAATCAATGAAGGTATTCAACAGCAAACACAAAGTGGTACCTTCGCAATAAATGACACCTTAATGCAGGTGACTGCTGATGATGCGCCATTTGGTGGCTTAGGTCCTTCTGGGATGGGAAACTATCACGGTATAGAAGGCTTTTTAACTTTTAGCCATGCACGTAATACATTGAAAACGGGTGGTTTTAATCCTAAATTGGGATTGTTGCTGGCGCAAAATAAGATATTGATTAAAATACTTAAATGGTTGTACTTGCGGCCATAAATTGGCGTTAAGTACAATCCAATAGCGTTTTAACTGGCAGTTAAAACATCCGATCTTCGCCCGCATACAGCCCAGCTTGGATTTTTTCATACAATGCATCAGCTTTTTCTTTGGCTTCTGCAATTTGCGCAGGCATCAGCTTGCGCTCATCTAGCTTGCGACTGTGACTGGCATCTAAATTACCATTATACTCAGCAACAGTGTTCCAGATGTATGATTTTTCGATGTTTTTTTCGACTCCATGGCCTTCGAAATACATCAGCGCCATATTAAACTGTGCTAGCGTATAATTATTACCAGCGGCTTTTTCATACCATTTAATAGCTTCTTTATAATCTTGCGCAACGCCATCGCCGTTGGCGTACATCACACCCAAGTTAAACTGAGCAGCAGGTAAGTTTTTTGCCGCGGCTTGCTTAAAGAGTGAAACTGACATTTGTTTATCAAGTTTAACGCCTTTACCTTCTTGATAAAGTACAGCTAATGCAAACATTGAGTCGACGTGGTTCTTTTTAACGCCTTGCTGGTAAAGTTCAGCAGCTTTGTGATAGTCGCGCGTTACGCCGTGGCCACCTTCATATAGCTGCCCTAGCTCGTAAATTCCTGGTGCAAAGCCTTTTTCTGCAAGGTAGTTAAACTCTCTAAGTGCATCTTCAAATTGACCTTCATTGGCTGCGCGGATCCCTTCTTCAAGTCCCGCATGAGCAACACCACAGATGCTAAGTGCACCGACCATCAACAATATCTTAAACTTCGGCTGCCACATGACAATACCTCCAATTAGCGTGTTACTGTTTAATTTTAGTCTCAACAACCACAATTGCCCAGCTTCGCACTATAAATGATAAAACTTAGACATAAGATACAGATATTACAGAAAATTTAAAGGAATAAAAAAAGCCCCTGATGGGGCTTTTTGGGTCATATCAACCGTCACCGATATGAGCAATGTAGCAAGTGAGTGTGATCTTTTAATTATATTACTTGGGTCGAGTAAGTAATATGCTCGAAGCGTCACCATCTTCATCAACAACTTTGTACTAAAGGGGCCCAGCATCCTTACTGGTCGATCTTCCCTAGGGCACTGAGGTCGGTACGTTCAATTCTTACAAGAAGCGCAAACCTGTCGTGTTGGGCTGCTTGGTGTTGATGCGATCGATTATTACTTGTATTTGAGTGTGCGTCAATAGCTAAATGATAATTATTTCTATTTGTTCGGTTTTATTTTAATTCCCTCATTTACATAATGCGCTAAGTTGATTAACGTAGTGCTATAAATAATCGTAAGAAAAATAAAAAATGTCGATAAAAAACATGTGCTTGAATTATAAGTTCGCAGTAGTTGGTGTGTTGCTATTAGCTCTGACTGGGTGCTCAGCTACATTTACCTACAATAATATAGGCTGGTTATCGGCGTTTTGGATTGATGACTACGTTGATTTATCGAAGCAGCAAAGCAAACAAGCTAAAGACTTAATTAAGCAAAGTCGGGATTGGCATCGTAAGACGCAATTACCTTTGTATCGACAGGATCTGTTGGCATTACAAAAGCTACTTGATGAAGACCCTTCAGAGCAAGCATTATTAACGTATTTTCAAGGTTTTAAAACACATTGGCAATCGTTAGTTATGTATGTAAGAGACGATCTTATTGAACTTGCTATTGGTTTATCCACGGAGCAAAGAGAAGAATTTGTTGCTGCCATTGCAGAGGATATAACCACAGAAAGTGACGAGTATAATGAGCAAACCCCAACACAGCGTGAGCAAGATCGCCTTGAACGTCAGTTAGATACTTATAAACAGTGGCTTGGTAAACTGAGTGAACAACAAGTGTCTTTGATCACCCAAGCGAACAGCGAATTTCAAGCAACATTTTTATTAAGGCAAGCTTACAAGCAAACTCGGCTGGATAAACTCAAACAGGTATTTTTTGATAGCCAACTTAGCCGCGATCAGTTTATTAGCCAATTATCAGCTGTCATTACTGAGCGAGAGGTGTTTATGAGTGACCAATTAATTCGCTTAGATGCTGAAAATTCAAAGCGCTATGCGCGTTTACTTGTGAGTTTAAGAGCCACGTTGACAGCAAAACAGCGCCAACATGCTAATGCTGAGTTCTCCGATATGTTAGAAGATATAGAACAATTAATTAATGATGAATAGGCTGTTAGTTACTAAGATCTTAATTTTAAAAATTTTTTATAAAAATGAATATATCAAAAACAAATAGAGCTTGTACTCTTTCAATTAACCGTTAGACTGACTTTTTTTCGTTCGAATTAAAGTTAATCAATGGATATCGCAGCCTTAGATAGCGCTCAAGTATTACGTGAAAATTTACTGAAATGGATTTGTTTCTGTTTCGGAATTTTAGCGAGTGTTTTTACCTATTTTAATCTTTTTATTAATGACTTTTACTCATTAGGGATTTTAGAAGGGGTGTTTGCTATTTATTGTTTTTATACTTTTAACTATGCTCGGACACGAAAATTTCAGACTTGGCAGCCGTTATTATTGTGCCTTTGTATTATGCTATTAGTAACCTTAGGAACTTACCTAGCTGCGATGAGGAGCGGTTTGTTCATTTGGACCTTTACCTTACCCGTATTATTTTATTTATTATTAGGATGTAAACGCGGCTATTATCTATCGCTATTATTGGTGTGTATACAAACCGCTGTGTTTACTAGTAAAACCTCTTTAGCACCATTTTTAGACCTTAACCTGTACCTAAATATGAGCTTTAGCTATTTGAGCATTTGGGTCATTGCACATACTTTTGAAGCGAGTCGAGCACAATTTGCAGAACGATTAGAAAACCTTGCCTTGTTAGATCCGCTGACAAACACCGGCAACCGTTTAGCAATGAACCATTACTTTGAAGTTGAGCTGGTAGACAAAATTAATTTATTTATTATGGTGCTAGATCTCGATTACTTTAAAAAAGTAAATGATGAATTTGGTCATGATGTGGGCGATCAAGTTCTGGTCGAAATTGCCACTATATTAAGAGAAACACTTAACAAGGGGCGAGTTTTTCGTACTGGTGGCGAAGAGTTTGCGCTGTTCATTCCTGATTCGAATCAACAGGAGTCTTATCAAATTGCTGAAAATATCAGAGTCGGTTTGCAAAGTACGGCTATCAATGTTGGTGAGCGTGAAATAAGTTTAACAGCAAGTATCGGTTTAGCTGCTTATCGTGATGGCGATAGCCTAAAACAAGCGATTAAAGCAGCAGATGAGCAACTTTATTATGCAAAAAAACATGGTCGAAATAACGTTTATTCTGACTCGCAGCAATACTCAGCAAAACTAGAACAGGTTTCTTAACCTTGATACATGTGCTCGAAACCGGGAATGTTACTTTCCCAAAGTGGTGTTTCTTTACCTAAGTGATCACGTATCGCATCAAAAAATAACCGTGTTCTTACAGGTAAATCACGGTGTGGATATACCGCGTACATCGCACTGTATTCTTGTAATTTGATGTCTGTTAATAAGGGCACTAAACGTCCTTGTTTTATTTCATCATTAATAATAAATGCTGGCGCGAGCACATAGGTTGTTCCAGAAAGCGTTTTATCGAGCAGTACCTCGGCATCATTGGCTCTAAACACACTCTTAATTTTTTGCTCTTGCGGTAGACCATATTGATCTACATAACGAATACCCTCAACGCGCAACGAAGTGCTGGAATAACTGGCTGCGGGTAAATCAATTAAGTCCTCTATTTTACTTGGCAATCCATACGTTTGAATAAACTCAGGTGCGGCTAATATTAGTAATCTATTGCGCGCAATTTTACGTGCGATCAGTGATGAGTCTTTTGGCTCACCGACCCGAAAAGCAAGATCAAAGCCTTCAGATACCAGATCAACTAACTTATCATCGAGTCTTAGTTCAACTTCTACTTGCGGGAAGCGTTTTTGAAAATCATTAATCACAGGTTGTAGATAACGCCTGCCGATAATAGTTGATGAAGTGATTTTTAATACACCGCGTGGCTCTTGGTGATAATTCTCGGCTAAACGTACAGTTTCACCTAGTAGTTGCCTCAACTCACTGGCCTTTTTAATCATTTCGGCCCCTGCAGCTGTCAGTGAAAATGAGCGGGTGGTGCGGTTCAGTAAACGTACTCCTAAATCATCTTCGAGACGACTTATTTGTTTTGAGATCACTGAACGATCAATATTACGGGTTTCTGCTGCTTTAGCGAATGAGCCTCGCTCAACGACTTCTAACAACATCAATAAGCGACTTGTGGTATCCATTAATTACTCACCAATATTTAATTGATGCCATATTGGCATTAATGAATTTAAAAATCTATGGTTTTTGTCCACAACAATGTTCCGTAACATAGAAAAATACACTAAATGGAGCGTCGTCATGAACAAACACTTAATAGCTATTGCAGTTTTAGGGGCATCACTTGCCCTCACCGGTTGTGCAGAAGAGCCTGCTCAACAGAGCAATCAACCACATCTTCAACCAATAGATGTTGCCTCGGTGATCATTAAGCCAGTGCAAAACTGGCACACCTACACTACGCGTTTAGAAGCGCCGGAAGAAGTATCACTTATGCCACGTGTTGCCGGAGTTATTGAGCATATTGCGTTTAATGAGGGCGACGAGGTTAAACAGGGTGACTTACTGTTTAAACTTGACGCTCGCCCATATGCTGCGGTTGTAGCAAGTTTAGAGGCACAAGTAGTCAGTGCTGAAGCCGCTTTATCGCAAGCGCAAAGTGAAGCTAAAAGAGCGGTGCGATTAACCGAGCGAAAAGCGATTTCAACAGAGCAAGCGGAATCACGTACCTCAACGTTACGCCAACGTGAAGCACAACTTGCTGCCTTAAAAGCCCAGCTAATTGCAGCTAATTTAGATTTAGAATTTACAGATATACGTTCACCCATTGATGGTGTGATCTCGCGTGCAAATATTACCAAAGGTAATAATGTGCTTGCAGGGCAAAGTGTACTGACTTCAATCGTATCAAATCAAACTATGTATGCTTACTTTGATGTTGATGAACGTACTTGGAATAGTTCATTTGATGAAGTAACCGCCGCTGCTCATCAGCAAGTAGTCATGCAAAAAGTGGGTCAAAATGGCTTTGCACACACCGGTTATATCGACTTTATTGATAATCAAATCAATGCAGCAACAGGTACTTTGCGAGTGCGTGCACGATTTGATGAAAATACCGCCTTACGCGCCGGTTCATTTGCACGTATTAAGTTAGCGGCCAATGACGTTACAGAGCAAGTTATTGTGCCTGATAGAGCAATTGGCACCGATTTGAAAAATCGCTTTGTGCTCACTGTAGGTGAAGGCAATATTCTCGAATATAAACTGGTTACAACCGGTGAGCGCTATGGCAGTTTTCGCGCTATTACCTCGGGCTTAAAAGCTGGCGATGTGATTGCGGTTAATGGTCCTGCGCGTGTTGGACCTGGCATGCCGATTTCACCTAATACAGTGACCCTAGACACCACCGGTGTTGCTTTTACGTTATCGCCAACGGCGCAGCACACGCTTATGGCTAAGAAGTAGGACGAATAATGAAATTTTCTCACTTTTTTATTCAACGACCGATATTTGCAGCCATGCTGTCATTGGTGATTTTAATCGCCGGTGGTATTTCGTTGTTTCAACTGCCGGTCAGTGAGTATCCTGAAGTTGTTCCGCCGACAGTTGTGGTAACTGCGAACTACCCAGGAGCAAATCCAACCGTAATAGCACAAACTGTGGCTACTCCATTGGAGCAAGAGATCAATGGTACTGAAAACATGTTGTATATGTTTTCCCAGGCGACCAGTGATGGGCGTATGACACTGACGGTAACGTTTTCATTGGGAACGGATTTAGATCGTGCGCAAGTACAAGTACAAAATCGGGTTAACAGTGCTTTGCCGCGGCTACCACAAGAAGTGCAGCGCTTAGGCGTCGTCGCTGAAAAATCATCACCGGATCTAACCATGGTGGTACACTTATTCTCACCGGAAAAAACACATGATACGGCGTATCTATCTAACTACGCTGACTTATATGTGAAAGACCAAATTGCACGTTTGAGTGGCGTAGGCGATGTAAAATTATTTGGTGGTGGTCAATATTCAATGCGAGTGTGGCTTAACCCCGATGCATTAGCGGCACGAGAATTAACCGCAATGGACGTCGTCAACGCATTGCGTGCGCAAAACCAACAAGTTGCAGCGGGTAGCTTAGGTGCACAACCTGCTTCAACAGACAGTCAATTTCAAATATTGTTAAATGTAAAAGGACGCTTAAACAGTATTGAAGAGTTTCAGCAAGTGATCATTAAAGTGGGTGAACAAGGTCAATTAACACGTCTAAGCGATGTTGCTCGAGTCGATTTAGGCCAAAATACTTACTCACTTAGAGCTGAACTTGATAATCAACCAGCACTGGCGATGCCGATATTTCAACGTCCTGGCTCTAATGCGATTGAGCTTTCAGATCAAGTACGCGAAACCATGGCGCGTTTATCGAAAGATTTTCCAGCTGGTGTTGAGTACAACATTGTCTACGACCCTACGGTATTTGTTCGCGGTTCGATTGATGCGGTGATCAAAACGTTACTTGAAGCTATCGCGTTAGTGGTAATTGTAGTGGTGTTATTTTTACAAACCTGGCGTGCTTCGATTATTCCACTTATAGCTGTGCCAGTTTCACTGATTGGTACTTTTGCGGTGATGCAGTGGTTAGGGGTCTCGATCAATACGCTGTCGTTATTTGGTTTAGTACTTGCCATAGGTATTGTGGTCGATGATGCTATCGTGGTGGTCGAAAACGTTGAACGTAACATTGAACAAGGTTTATCACCTCTGGAAGCAACGCGCGTGGCGATGACTGAAGTGACAGGGCCTATAATCGCGATTGCGTTAGTGTTGTGTGCAGTGTTTATTCCTACCGCGTTTATTAGTGGTTTATCAGGTCAATTTTATAAACAGTTTGCGTTAACTATTACTATTTCAACGGTTATCTCAGCATTTAACTCATTAACTTTATCACCGGCGTTGGCGGCACTATTACTTAAAAGCCATGATGCTAAACCGGATGCGCTGACGCGTTTATTAAATCGTTTATTTGGTCGCTGGTTATTTGCACCCTTTAATCGAGTATTTGACCGTGGCGCCAAAGGCTATCAAAAGCTGGTACAAAAACTAATGCGCATGAGCGTGGTAGTGGTGATTGCATACGTGGTTTTATTAGGCGGAACAATTAAGCTATTTGATGCCGTGCCGGGTGGTTTTATTCCTGCACAAGATAAGCAGTATTTAGTTGCGATAGCACAATTACCTGATGCAGCGAGTTTAGACCGTACTCAAGATGTGGTTAGGCAAATGCAAGAAATTGCACTGCAAGTACCTGGTGTTGCAAACACAGTTGCCTTTCCTGGCTTGTCGGTAAATGGTTTTACTAACAGCCCTAATAGTGCCATTGTATTTACACCGCTAGAAGCCTTTAGTGAGCGAAGCGATCCGAGTAAATCGGCGATGGCTATTGCGGCACAGTTAAACCAGCGTTTTAGTGCCATTGATGAAGCATTTGTGGCTGTATTTCCACCGCCGCCAATCCAAGGTTTAGGCACCACGGGTGGGTTTAAACTGCAAATTGAAGATCGCGGTAATAAAGGCTTTGAAACACTATTTAACAGTTTGCAAACGGTGATTACTAAAGCTCAGCAAGATCCTGCGTTAATGGGGCTCTATTCAAGTTTTAGAATTCAAGTACCACAAATGGATATTGATATCGACCGAGAGCAAGCGCTTATTCAAGGTATTCCATTGAATGAAGTATTTAATGCGTTGCAAGTGTATTTGGGCTCAATGTACGTTAATGACTTTAATTTATTTGGCCGTACGTACCAAGTTAATGCCCAAGCTGATGCTGATTTCCGCCTTGATCCAGAACAAATATTGAATCTAAAAGTGCGCAATAATCAAGGGAATATGGTGCCATTGGGCTCGGTATTAACGGCAACGCCTACAACAGGCCCTGATCGAGTGATGCATTACAATGGTTACCCAAGTGCAGAGCTTAATGGTAGTCCAGCGCCTGGTTACAGTTCAGATCAAGCACAGCAGGCAATTGAACTGATCTTGGCTGATAATTTACCTACGGGTATTGAGTACGAATGGACCGAAGTTACTTTTCAGCAAATTCTAGCGGGTAATACCATGGTCTATGTATTCCCATTAGTGGTGTTATTAGTGTTCATGGTATTGGCTGCGCAGTATGAAAGCTTACGTCTACCACTGGCTATTATTCTTATTGTACCAATGACAATATTCTCAGCATTAATGGGTGTATGGTTGGTTGGCGCTGATAATAATATTTTCACGCAAATAGCATTGATTGTATTGGTTGCCTTGGCTTCTAAAAATGCCATTTTAATGGTGGAGTTTGCACGCGATAAAAATAATCATGGGTTGAGTCATTTCGACGCTATTTTAGAAGCTTGTCGGATGCGTTTACGTCCTATCCTGATGACGTCAATTGCCTTTACTGCGGGTGTTATTCCCTTAGTATTAGCAACGGGAGCTGGAGCAGAAATGCGCCATGCAATGGGCAACGCAGTGTTCTCGGGTATGATTGGTGTAACCGTGTTTGGTTTATTATTTACCCCTGTATTTTATATTTTGGTAACTAAAACCCGTAAAGTGACTACGCAGGAGCAAATTAATGAGTAAGTATAAGTTAACCGCTCTTGTTGTGGCGGGTTTATTAAGTGGCTGCGCCAGTAAAATTGATGAGCAGCAACAGCAAAATCAGCTACAAGAATTTGTTGCAAAAACACAGATCGCTGCACAGTTACAAGGTCAAGACGAACTTAACTGGTGGCAGCAATTAAATTCAACCCAGTTAAATAATCTAGTGCTCAGTGCGCGCGCTAATAATCATGATTTGCACACTAGTCAGTTGCAGTTACAAAGCGCGATTGCTCGTTTAGGTGGGCAAAAAGCACAGTATCTTCCCCAAGGTGCAGTGGCAGTTGATGCCACTCGCTCAAGTACTGGTAACGTTAACACGCGTCAATCGGAAGCCAATGTTAACCTTGATTGGCAACTTGATTTATTTGGTAAAATAACTGCGCTTGTTGATGCTGCGAATGCAGGGGCAATGAGTCAAGCGGAACAATTACGTGCTTTGCATATTGAAGTTGTTACCTCTGTGGTAAAAGGGTTTGTCAGTTTTCAAGGTAATAAGCAAAAACAGCAGATCATTAACCTACAAATTGAAGCATTAGAGCAAAGTATTGCGGTTCTGCGGGCTCGCGTTGAGGAAGGGGTCGCTAATGAGCTTGATTTAAATCGAACCTTAGCACAATTGAAGCAGCAGCAAGCTTTGTTGCCAGATATTGAATACGCGCAATTTCGTGATCTAGCAACGCTTGCGACATTAACAGGGCAGTTACCTGCTGATCTAACCTTAGTTGATGAGCAAGCGCTGTTTGAGCATGCATTTACTGTAAGTTTAGCCACTCCAAGTGATGCCATTGCACTGCGTCCTGATATTAGCCAAGCATTATTTGAATTTAGCCAAGCTAATTCATTAAGCGTGGCTGCGAGTAAAGCATTATTACCTGATATCAGTTTAACGGCGTTTGCAGGTGTATTGAGCTTAGATAACAACCAGCTTTCTGACACTACGCAGCAATGGCAAGTTGCCCCACGCATTCAGTGGTCATTATTGAGCTACCCTGCGTTATTGGCGCAACGTGATGCTCAGCAATATCTCAGTGAAGCCGCTTACAGCCAATATCAACAAGTAGTGTTGAATGCAATGGCACAGAGTGAACTTTCATTGCAGCTATTAGTCAAACAAAGTCAACAACAAAGCTATGCCGAACAGCGTTATAAATTTGCAAATAATGCCTTTTTACAAGCGCAGGCAATGTATCAAGAAGGGCAAATACCCTACTTAGAGTTGTTAGATGCGCGACAGGATGTTTTAATAGCGCAGGAAAATGCAATTGACTCAACGATTTCATCATTACTTGCTAAAGTAAACACTTATCAAGTATTTAATGGACGTTGGAGTTATGCGTTAGTTAATTAAGCTAAGTTGAGTTTTTAATGCCACATACTGATCTTTTATCAACAATCCCCGCGACAATGCGTGCGATTGCGTTACTTGAACCTAATGAACAGATTAATTTATCTGAGCTTGAATTGCCGGTGCCTGATGTTGTAGACAACGAATTGTTGATAAAGGTTGAGTATGTTGCGTTGAATCCAGTTGATGCGTATTTTGCTAAACAAGGTTTTTGTAAATGGCACTATCCTCATACCCTAGGCCTTGATGCTGTAGGGGTGGTGGTAAAAGCCACTAAAGGGGTATTTCCAAGTGTCGGTACTCGGGTTATGTGGCATGGTAATGTTGGCGACCAAGGGGTGTTATCGCAATACGCTAAAGTGCCTAACTTTGCTGTATCGCAAATTCCTGACAGCGTTACGTTACAGCAAGCCGCGACATTACCCTGCGCAGGGATGTCGGCATTAATAGCTCTTGATAAACTGCAATTAACCGAAGGTGATTCACTTTTAATTGAAGCTGGTGCGGGGGCCGTCGGTCAGTTCGCCATTCAATTTGCCAAACAACGTGGTGCTACGGTATTTACCACCGCGAGCAAACGCAACCATAAGCTTGTTAAACAATTGGGTGCTGATGTGGTGTTTGATTACAACGATAAAAAGCTTAGCGATAAAATTCGTAAAGAACTTGGTCCACAAGGCTTTGATGCGGTGCTCGATTCGATTGGTGGTGAAACCACTGTGCGTAATGTTGAATTAATGCGTTTTTGTGGCCGTATTGCGTGCTTAAATCCACTGCCTAAGTTTGAGCAGGAGCTGATGTTCAGACGTGCGCCAAATATAGGTATTGTTTCTTTAGGTGGAGCGTGGTTAGCAAACAGTTTATGTGCTCAGCAAAAAATGAGTTTTATGGGCAATTTATTGCTAGACAATTTAGCCAGTGGCAGTATCAAAATACCGCAGATCATTGAAGTTGAATTTAACGCCAGTAGTATTTCACAGGCGCTGAATAAACAAATTGCTGGTGGCTTTACCGGAAAGCAGGTAGTGAAAATTAGCCATGATTAATTATTAACCGTGATTCATAATCTTTAAGCCTCGCAATTGCGGGGCTTTTTGTTATTGTTTAAGGTTATCAACTTAGGGGGAAAGATGGCATTTACAGATTTTTATCGACTCAGCGCCCATGGGGTGATCACTAATGCCAGCGGGGAGGTTTTGCTGCTAAAGGCAAGCTATGGCGAGCTAAGCTGGGGATTACCTGGTGGCGCCTTAGATGTCGGTGAAACTGTACATCAAGCACTCATACGCGAATGCCAAGAAGAGCTCGGCTGTGAAGTGAAAATTGAACACTTAACCGGTATTTATTATCACAAAGCGTTTAATTCTCATGCTTTTATTTTTAGAGTTAGTTTGTTAAAAGATGCTGTGATCACGCTCAGCGATGAACACTTAGCACATCGTTATTATAAATTGTCGGAGCTTTCCAAGGTTCAACAACATCGTGTCGCAGCCTGTTTAAATTATACCGGTACAGTTGATAGTGCTGCATTTTAATTTAGCTTAAACGATCACTATCATTAATAGGAAAACGAGATATGAATACGCAACGTTTAATTCTTCGCCATGGCCAGCTTAGTGATGCGTCGTTTATCTTGAGTTTATTAAATCAGCCGAGTTTTTATCGTTATATTGCTGATAAAAGCATTTATACCAAACAACAAGCCGAAGATTATTTACAAAAAACCTTTATTGATGGCCACCAACAGCAAGGTTTTGGACCTTATATTGTGGCAAATAAACAAGGCGTTGCCATGGGCATGGTGGGCTTATTCCAACGAGAAGCATTAGCAGTGCCTATGAAGCGGCTGCAAAACTATTACACGCGTATCAAGGTAAGTTCAGCTACATTGCCGCGATAGCCGACGCTGACAATACCGCTTCGCATGGGTTATTAAATAAACTCGGGTTTAGGTATATAGGCAAAGCAGTGCTTAATAATGATGGCACTGCTTTAGTGGTGTTTATTCTTGAATAAGAACACTCAGGGTAGTTGCTACCTGTTGATTAATATTCTGCCAGTTTTGCTCTAAGCTTTCGACGAGGCCTTCGTAATCATCACCAGTTAAAGGGTTAACCTCACTAAAATAATGAATTGTTTTTAAAGAGCGGCCATTTTCAAACGACGTATAATATAGGCGCCACAAACCAGAAATATCGGCATTACCTTGGTTATCACCATTGAAATGATGTAGCTCATATTCTAATTCATAATAACTTTGCTGATCTTTATCTGTTATAACAGGTAATCCTTTGACCACCATCCAGTTATCAAGCGTGGTAAATAATGTTTGATGGGCGCTTGCTGTTAGCATTTGATCTGGCGCTTCACTCCATAAGTGATAATTAGCAGCATTGACCTGATTATTATCCATTTTCATTGCAATACCACGGTTATTTAATGCGCCTCGTAAACTTACTGTATTGATCCGTAATTGAGCTGATGTGTTAGTGCTACTGCGCTGCATTGGTTTAATACTTTGCTCAAACTGGTAGTATTTAACGGGGGCATTAAGTGATTGGCTACATCCTGATAATAACACTACGCCGATAACAGCAAAAAATTGTATACGTAAAAATGTGCGCATTATTGTTTCCTCGGCGTTGGATCGGCAGGCAATGATTTATCAAAAATAAACATATTTGGTTGCTCATTTAAGCCACGCGAGAGTGGCTGTAGTTCTTCACTTAAACGCTTAAACTCTGAGAGCGTTTGTTGTAATTGTTGATGTAATGAGGAACCTTGTTGATAACTGGCCATGGTTTTTTCAAACTGTTTCATAGTGACATCAAATTGCTGCATACTTTTGGTCATTTCAGCAAAATTACGATTAATATCACCGGGTAAATCTTGGGTATCTTGTTTACTTAACAATGTGCGCATTTCATTCGCCAGCGCTTGGTAATCAGCAAACGCGGAATCAATTTGCGCTAAGCTGTCTTCAATTTTTAAGTTTTTTACCTTATTTAATACGTCAGACACTTGATCTGCTAATACGGTAATGCCACTGGAAACACTTGGAAATACTTGATATTGAGACAGTGTTTCTAACTTCGCAGCTGGGGCATCGTGGTAGATATCAAAATCGACATACACAGCACCGGTGAGTAAGTTGCCTGGTTTTAAAGAAGCGCGCATGCCATTTTTGATCCAACCATCAACACTGTTTTGCCAAAATTGTTTGGCTGAGGCATTATCGTGGTAAATGCGGCCATACTCTATTTTTATCAGTACTGGCACAGCGGTATTATCAGTTCTAAAGTGAGCGGGTTTGCCATCGATCATCACATTTGCAGGTGCTTTAACAACAGTACCGACGCGCATGCCACGATATTCAACCGGGGCTCCGGCACGTAAACCTCGAATAGACTGTTCAAACTCAATTAGGTAATAGTCAAAATTATAAAAACGCTCCTCAAGAGCATCTTTGTAGCTGTTACTAAGCGAAAAGCTATGGCCTTCTTGGGCTAAATTACCCGGTGACTGTTGTTTAGGCAAACCAACCGAGATCCCTCCTTTTAATAACCTGCTTAATGAACCTGTTTTTACATTAATGCCATCGGCAGATAAATCAATTTCAACACCCGTATTGACCCAGAAAATAGAATTTAAGGTGATCAGGTTTTGATAAGGTTCGTTGATGAAAATACCATACTTCATCGCTTGATTCTTCCAATCAAATGTCGCTGTTTCAACTTGACCAATTTTATAATTCTTAAAAAATATACCGGTGCCGACATCCATAACCTCAGCATCATAGCTGAGTAATGAAAAGCGACCGCCTTTGACATCTTTATCAATCAGCGCTGGCTCTTCTTGTAATTTAAAATGCTCTTTTGTTTTACTACTTTCACCTGGTGAAAATTCTAAATATACACCCGATAGTAACGTGCTCATACCGCTGATACCCGTTTCATCAATACGTGGTTTTACTACCCAGATGTTGGCGTCTTCCGTGAGTAAGCCATCATAATGTTTATCAATTTGAGCTCGAGCAATCACACTGTTTTTAGTATCAGAGAGGCGAACGTGATCAATTTGGCCGATTTTCACACTACGTACTTTTATTTCAGTCTTGCCTGCCACGATACCCTCAGCATGAGGCATTGAAATATAAATGGTTGCGCCTTTATTAGCTTGGTATTGGTAAAGCATCCACACACCAACGAGCAAAGCTATAACCGGTATGATCCAAATCGCAGAAATAATAGGTTCTTTTTTTATATTAGCCGTTTCACTCATGCTGTTTCTCTAATTTATGGTCTTTTTATCATTGTTTGGCGAATCCCATAATAGCCGAGGATCAAACGCGTGTGCTGCCAACATTTGGCAAATCACCATGATAGTAAAAAATACAGTGCCTAAACCTGGTGTTACCGACATTAAATTCCCAAGTTGCACTAAGGCTACTAGAATTGCGACAACAAATACATCGATCATGGACCATTTACCAATAAACTCAGTTAATTGATAAACTTTAGTATAGCCCTTTGTTTGGCCGTTAGCGGGTTTGCTAACCAAAAAGCATAAAAATGTTAAAATGAGCGCTTTAGCTAATGGTACTACTACACTCGCTAAAAAAATGATTAATGCAATAGGGTATGAGCCAGCTTGCCACAGTGTTATTACCCCACCAATTAATGTTGAGGGGGATTCATCCCCCAAACTAGTGGTGTACATTATTGGCAATAAATTTGCCGGAATATAACAGGCAATTGAAGTTATTAACCATGCCGTTGCTTTTTGTACGCTGTGGGGGTTTCTGATATGGGTTTTGCTATTACAGCGAGAACAGTATTCGCTATCACTAAGTTGATGGCAGACATGACAGGCTCGAATGTTACTATCTATGGCACGATAAGAAAGTTTTGCGGCTGCAATTTCAGCCTGAGGCTGTACTTGATCCCATAATCGAGCACGATTTAAGTGTGCTAATGAGCCAATATAGAAGAGTACAAACGCGGCATAGGCCCAAAAACTAACGCCAAAGCTGACTTCCGCTAGCGACATTATTTTTACCATGCTGACCAATACGCCGATTAAAAATATTTCTGACATGATCCATGGTTCCAGCGCTAAGGTGAATTTGAGTAAGCGTCTGGCAATCGTTTGTGGAAGTACTTTAAGTAAGCCTAAATGCAGTGGGATCAAAATAGTGAGTAATGCCATTGGTAAACCAATAATACTAACATCAATAAAAATGCCTAATAAATCGCTGTCGTAATTAAACAAAATACGAGCGGCATCGGGCAAGGTAATCGTCTGTGTAATGCCATTACTACTAAATGAGATAAAGGGATAAAACATACTGCTTAGCAGCATGAGTAAAGCACTAATACTGAGTGCTACAATACGGCTGTCATAATTTATATTTGCTGCGCATAGTTTACTGTGACAATGTGGACAGACAGCCATTTGTTTTGCAACTATGTGCGGGATATCAATAATCAAGTCACAATTAGGGCAGGCAGTTTGCAAATTAATAACCATTTAGAAGTATCTTAGATCAAGTTTGCATCAATTATATGCTAAATACAAATGCGAAATTGGTTTAACTAGGCTAGCCTAATAAGAAAGTTGTCATGTAATTTTACAGTTGCTAAAAAGCATCTATCTGTGGGTGGTGAATGAAGTATTTTATAGTGTTTTTTTTTGTTTTATATAGCACTTTTGCATTGAGTTTAGCTGCGCCAAAATCTAGCGACATTATTACCGTTGCGGTAAGCCCTTCTTTGCCTCCTTACGTCTTTAGTGAGGATGATACCGGCTTGCAGTTGCAGATTTTAAAATCTGCGTTTAAAGATCAAGGTATAACCAACCTAGATATCGTTTACATGTCTAATAAGCGTGCAGGGCAGTCCTTAGAACAAATGCAGGTCGATATTGCGATGAATTATGCGGGCGTGACGAGCCCTGCTATTTTTTCCAGTCAAAGTCTATTGGCTTATCAAAATGTAGCGGTGAGCCTGCAGAAAAATCATTTTAAAATTAACACTGTGTATGATTTATCGGGTAAGAGTGTTGTCGCCTTTCAAAATGCCACCGAATTTTTGCCGCCACCATTTAAAACATTAACAACTAAACTGAGTTCCTATGAAGAAGTTGTATACCAAGCGGCGCAGGTGGATCATTTAATGAAAGAGTGGGTTGATGTGGTGGTACTAGAGAAACGGGTGTTTTTACATTATTTACAGCAGTATAAAGAATCGCACCCAATTAAGCCTATTACTATACACCCTATATTTCCTGAGGCACCTCGCCCTGCCTACTTTAATAGTAAAGTGCTACAAGAGATTTTTGATACGGGACTTGCCCATATCATTGCAAATGGGCAGTACAGTAAAATTATGGCCTTTGATGGCAGCGATTATGCTCAGGCTGTAGAACCAAACTCAATCAAATAATGCTACTGTTTGGCGGGTAAGCGCAAGCAACTCACCGGATTGTGACCAAATACAGCCATCTTCTAAACCATAACCATCTTTACAGTGGTGAGTTACTGCTTCAAATCCAAGCCACTCGTCGGCTGCCAACTGCGGTGTTTTCACAAACTCTAAATACCACGACATGCTACTGGCGGGCGCTGGTTGGTTAAACATTTGTAATAAAGTAGGCGGCCATGCATCCGTTAAGGCAATAATATGTGCCTCACTTAGTTCTGCTGGCGACTGTTTTAATTTCATCCAGCCGCCTAAATGCGACGTTTGGGCTGCTGTAAACGGCATTGCACCTTGCTGAGGACAAAGCGCGACATGTTGGAAGAATTCCGGCATGGCACCTGACTGAAATGGTAAAGTGTAACGTTCATTAACCGGTTTTAGGCTCATTGTTTTTGTCACTGGTACCTTAATAGCTGAATCTCGCGATTTTGCAAAACACGCTTGTACGACCACGCTTACTTGGCCGTTCTGCAGCGCTTTAGCCAGTACTTGTGTGCTACTTTTTCCTTCCCGTAAAATTTCGACGGAAAGAGAAAAATCAGCATCTGCTAATAAAGGACCTACAAAATTTGTACTAATAGATAACAAACGACGACTTGGTTCTATTTGTTGACGCATTGCCTGATACAGTAATGAGGCTGATAAACCGCCAAAAGCAGTTCGACCTTGGCACCAGTTAGCAGGAAATTGCATTGTTGCGTAAGTTTGCTCTGAAGGGGGAAGCTGACCTATAAGTGCCGCTTGCTGTAGTAGTTGGTCAAAATGCATAGTGATCCTTTGAGACATTTTTTATTTATTAGTGATTTTATAACACAGAAAAACTCATCAGACCAGATTGTGAAATGGCCCCTAATGATGCAAAAAACGTCAATCCACACATTAATTAGGGTTATTTGCAAAATAAATTACAAAAAAGCACTTTTTTTTCATTTTTACAGTTGAATTAAGTTTGTGGCATCCCTATCTACTAGTCATCGAACGTATTAATGAATTTTGAAGTTGGAGATATTTCATGGGTAAAATTATCGGAATCGACTTAGGTACTACTAACTCTTGTGTTGCAGTACTTGATGGTGGCAAAGCACGTGTTATTGAAAACGCGGAAGGCGATCGTACCACTCCGTCTATTATAGCTTATACGCAAGACGGTGAAACTTTAGTAGGTCAATCTGCTAAACGTCAAGCGGTTACTAACCCGACAAACACATTATTTGCAATTAAGCGTTTAATTGGTCGTCGCTTTGAAGACGAAGAAGTACAACGTGATATCGGCATCATGCCTTTTAAAATTATCAAAGCAGATAATGGTGATGCATGGGTTGAAGCGGGCGGCGAAAAACGCGCTGCACCACAAATTTCAGCTGAAGTTTTGAAAAAAATGAAAAAAACAGCTGAAGACTTCTTAGGTGAAGCAGTAACTGAAGCGGTTATTACAGTACCTGCTTACTTTAATGATTCACAACGTCAAGCTACTAAAGATGCTGGGCGTATTGCAGGTCTTGAAGTTAAACGTATCATCAATGAGCCAACTGCTGCTGCCCTTGCTTATGGCATGGACAAAAACAAAGGCGAAAACGTTGTTGCAGTATATGACTTAGGTGGTGGTACTTTCGATTTATCAATCATTGAAATTGATGAAGTTGAAGGTGAGCACACATTTGAAGTACTAGCTACAAATGGCGACACTCACTTAGGTGGTGAAGATTTCGATAACCGCGTAATCAACTATTTAGTTGCTGAATTCAAAAAAGATCAAGGTTTAGACTTAAAAACTGATCCACTTGCAATGCAACGTGTTAAAGAAGCGGCTGAAAAAGCAAAAATTGAATTATCATCTGCACAATCTACAGAAGTAAATCTTCCGTACGTAACTGCTGATGCAACTGGTCCTAAGCACATGAACGTGAAACTAACACGCGCTAAGCTTGAGTCACTAGTTGAAGATTTAGTAATGAAGTCACTAGAGCCATTAAAACGTGCCCTTGCTGATGCTGATTTATCAGTAAGCGACATTGACGACATCATCCTTGTTGGTGGTCAAACACGTATGCCTTTAGTACAAAAAACAGTTGCTGATTTCTTCGGAAAAGAGCCACGTAAAGACGTTAACCCTGATGAAGCAGTAGCCGTGGGCGCAGCGATTCAAGGTGGTGTACTTGCTGGTGATGTTAAAGATGTACTATTACTAGACGTTTCGCCATTATCTCTAGGTATTGAGACTATGGGCTCTGTAATGACTGCGTTAATTGAGAAAAATACGACTATTCCAACGAAGAAATCGCAAACATTCTCAACTGCTGAAGATAATCAAGCCGCAGTAACTATCCATGTCTTACAAGGTGAGCGTAAACGTGCTAGCGACAACAAATCACTAGGTCAATTTAACCTAGAAGGTATTCGTCCAGCACAACGTGGTACACCACAAATCGAAGTTACTTTTGATGTGGACGCTGATGGTATCTTACATGTATCTGCAAAAGATAAAGACACAGGTAAAGAGCAAAAAATCACCATTCAAGCATCTTCAGGCTTAAGCGATGAAGAAGTTGAAAAAATGGTTCGTGATGCCGAAGCACACGCAGAAGACGATAAAAAGTTTGAAGAGTTAGTAGCTGCACGTAACCAAGCTGATGCACTTGTTCACGGTACACGTAAGCAAATTGAAGAAGCGGGTGATGCATTACCAAGCGAAGACAAAGACGCAATTGAAGCGGCTGTTGTTGACCTTGAAGCTGCGATTAAGAGTGACAAAAAAGACGAGATTGAAGCAAAAACTCAAGCGCTTGCTGAAAAGTCACAAAAGTTAATGGAAATTGCACAAGCTAAAGCACAACAAGGTGGTGACGCCGGTGCCGAGCAGCAACAATCTGCGAAGAAAGATGACGACGTAGTGGATGCTGAGTTCGAAGAAGTTAAAGACGACAAGTAATTGTTGTTAGCGCTTCGCCTAACTGAAAACACGATGACTGATATCGCAATTTAAGTTAGGATGAACAACTAAGGCGCGCGGGCTAAAGCTTGACGCGCCTTTTGCATGTAAATTAGATGATAAATCGATACGATTTATCGATTTATCCGCAGCAATGCTGCAGTAAGAAAAGAGTAGTGTGATAGATATGTCAAAACGCGATTATTATGAAGTCCTTGGAGTGGCAAAAGACGCCAGCGAAAGAGACGTAAAAAAAGCGTATAAACGCTTAGCGATGAAATATCATCCAGATCGTACCGCAGGCGATAAAGAACTTGAAACTAAATTCAAGGAAGTAAAAGAAGCTTACGAGATCCTCACTGACAGTCAAAAACGTCAAATGTATGATCAATACGGCCATGCTGCGTTTGAACAAGGCGGTGGCGGTGGTGGTCATGGCGGCTTTGGTGGCGGCCATGGTGACTTTGGTGATGTATTTGGTGACGTGTTCGGTGATATTTTTGGAGGCGGTGGTGGCCGTCGTCAATCGCGTCAGCAACGAGGTTCAGACCTACGTTACAACATGGACTTAAGCTTAGAAGAAGCGGTTCGTGGTAAAGAAGTAGAAATTAAAGTACCTACGTGGGTGAGCTGTGAGCCGTGTGACGGCAGCGGTGCAAAAGCGGGTTCTAAACCGAAAACATGTACGACTTGTCATGGTGCAGGCCAAGTGCAAATGCGCCAAGGTTTTTTTGCTGTGCAACAAACCTGTCCAACCTGTCAGGGCACTGGTCAGATAATTTCTGATCCATGTAATAGCTGTCATGGTCAAGGCCGTGTGGAAAAAACCAAAACATTATCGGTTAAAATCCCAGCCGGGGTTGATACTGGCGACCGCATTCGTTTATCTGGCGAAGGTGAAGCAGGGGTACATGGTGCACCCGCTGGTGACTTGTATGTGCAGGTATCGGTACGTGAACACCGTATCTTTGAGCGTGATGGTAATAACCTATATTGTGAAGTGCCGATTGGGTTTACAACGGCTGCTCTTGGTGGCGAAATTGAAGTACCGACTTTAGATGGTCGTGCTAAATTGAAGATCCCAGCTGAGAGTCAAACGGGCAAAATGTTCCGTATGCGCGGTAAAGGTGTTAAGTCTGTCCGTAGTGGCGCAGTTGGTGACTTGATCTGTAAAGTGGTAATAGAAACACCCGTTAAGTTAAATGAACGCCAACGCGAGTTATTGCAAGAGCTTGAGCAAAGCATGGGTAAGGATGGTTCTAAAAACCGTCCAAAAGAAAAAGGCTTTTTTGATGGTGTAAAAAAGTTCTTTGATGATTTAACTAAGTAATCACTCATTACTTACAAAATGGCGCTAATTAGCGCCATTTTTTATTGGCTAACAAAAGCTTATTAATCTGACAAAAATAAGCGCTTTGTTGACAACCACGCAGTAATACATATTCATAATGCTACCTTTACAGAGCGATTAGGCTCGTTAATCACCTGTCACTTAACGGCTATTTTATCTTATCAAATGAAATTCCGGACCCTATATGGGTAATTAAATGCCATTGCTGCTTTATTTTGCATTACTTATCGATATGATAATTAGTCTCACTTGCATGATTGAATAATCGGCGTAAAATCAGCGCCATTGATGTATTAAATGAAATGAGATGGCATGTTAACGTTAGACGAATTAGTAATTGGCCAACATGGCTCTGTTGTAAGCATCGATCCTAATGCGAGTTTGTTGCGCCAGAAATTACTTGCAATGGGTTTAACGCCAGGCGCTCCTGTCCACGTATTGCGCTTTTCTCCATTTGGCGATCCGATGATTGTCAAAGTTCGCGGTACCGTTCTTAGTCTTCGTAAATCCGAGGCAAAATCAATTAATTTGGAACTCGCAGTATGAATCCAAACATTGCCGTAATAGGTAACCCAAACTGTGGTAAAACTACACTATTCAACGCTTTAACCGGTAGCAAACAGAAAGTAGGTAACTGGTCAGGGGTGACCATCGATAAGAAAATTGGTCAATTTAAAGTGGCTGATCAGACTGTCGACTTGGTTGATTTGCCCGGCACTTATTCTTTAGATGTAAATGCACAAACCCCTTTAGATGAAAAAATTGCGCGTGATTATGCACTCAGTGGTGAATCACAACTGATCATCAATATTCTTGATGCATCAAATCTTGAACGCAATTTATACCTCACCGCTCAGCTGCTTGAGATGAAAGTACCTTTACTCGTCGTGCTAAATATGGTCGATGTGGCAAAACGAAATGGTTTAGTAACGGCTCCAAAGGCGCTAGAAAAGCGACTTGGATGCCCTGTGATTGCCTTAAGTGCAAATAATAAAACAGACATTACTGGTTTAAAAGAGTTTATTGCACAAGGGCTTAAACTTAAAAAAGTATCAATGCATATCCCTAGTTATGAGCAAAAAATAACGCAAGCGGCCAACAACATTGCAGCCAGTTTTACTGCCAATAATAAACCGATAGAAAACATCGACACTGATTGGTTGTCATTGCGGTTATTAGAGCAAGATGAAAGCTGTTTTGGCTATGCTGATAAACAAACACTGGCAGTGGCAAAAGCTGAATTTGAACAGTTTGCCGATCACCATGAACTTGATGTGCTTTTTGCCAATGGTCGTTATGAGTTTGCCCATCAACTGGCTGTACTTGCTCAAAATACTAAAGGCATCGCCTCTGAAACCATTAGTGATAAAATAGATGCGGTAGTGATCAATCGTTTTTTAGGGATCCCAATATTTTTAGGGATCATGTATTTAATGTTTACTGTTGCGGTAAATGTAGGCGGCGCATTTATAGACTTTTTCGATATTGCTGTAGGTGCGATTTTAGTCGATGGCTTTGGTGAAATATTAACTTCATTAGGCGCACCTGATTGGCTACGCGCATTGCTTGCGGACGGTATAGGTGGTGGTATTCAGCTTGTTGCCACCTTTATCCCGGTGATTGGCTTTTTATACTTTTGTTTAGCCTTTATTGAAGATTCAGGTTATATGGCGCGTGCTGCTTTTATCATGGATAGATTAATGCGCGCCATTGGTTTACCGGGTAAAGCTTTTGTGCCTTTAATTGTTGGCTTTGGCTGTAACGTGCCATCAGTAATGGCAACTCGTACTTTAGAAACCCATAAAGATCGCTTACTGACTATTGCCATGTCACCATTTATGTCATGTGGCGCGCGCTTAAGTGTGTATGCCTTGTTTGTCGCTGCCTTTTTTACCACTAATGGCCAAAACTTAGTATTTGCACTGTATATTTTAGGTATTGTTATGGCGGTATTAACCGGTTTGGTACTTAAAAATACCTTGTTTAGTCCAACGCTTACCCCGTTTATTCTCGAATTACCTGCGTATCATATGCCAACGGCAAAAGGCGTACTTTACAAAGCATGGGAGCGCTTAAAAAGCTTTTGTATGCGCGCCGGTAAAACTATAATTGTGGTGTTTGTTATTTTAAAAATATTAAGCTCCATAGGTACTGATTTTACTTTTGGCAATGACAACACAGATAAATCGATGCTCAGTGAAATTTCAAAAATTGCAACACCGGTGTTTGCTCCTATCGGGGTAGAGCAAGATAATTGGCCTGCAACTGTCGGTATTTTTACTGGCGTATTTGCTAAAGAGGCAGTAGTTGGCACTTTAGATAGTTTATATTCAAATTTAGATGGCGTAGCGGCTGTGAATGAAGAGCCAGTTAATGTCATCGATAAAGTGGCTGAAGCATTCGCGAGTATTCCTGCAAACCTAATAGACGTATTTGGTAATTTACTCGATCCACTGGGTTTAAATGTCACTAATGTGAGCGATCAAAGTAGTGCGGCCATTGATCAAGAAGTGAATGTATCGACCTTCGCAACCATGGAAAACCTATTTAGCAGTCAACTTGCTGCATTCAGTTACTTAGTTTTTGTATTGCTTTATACACCGTGTGTGGCGGTGATGGGCGCTATGTACCGAGAAGCTGGAATGAAATGGATGCTATTTGTTGCAATTTGGTCAACAGGGCTTGCTTACATCACAGCCTCTGTGGTGTATCAAGTGGGTAACTTTAAGCAATCTCCGATGTTTTCGGCATTTTGGTTACTCGGGTGCGCTGTCGTTATTGCATTGGCAATAAGCTCTATGCGTATTTATGGTAATAAAATGGCTGCAAAGAGTCGTTTAATCCCTGTTGTTAATATTATTTAGCCAGTATATATAGTTTAAAAAAGAGTACCTTGGTACTCTTTTTTTGTTAATTTTAAAGCAGTTAACAATTCAATGGAGTTAGTCATGACGCCAGCCACACAATTATTAAAAAAACACAAGGCCACTTTTGAGCTGCTCAGTTATGAGCATAACTCAAGTACACATAGCTTTGGTTTAGAAGCTGTTGAAAAGTTAAATCTAGCCGCTGAGCAGGTTTTCAAAACCTTAGTATTTGAAACCAATGAATTGCAGTTAGTAGTGGCAATTACGCCTGTGAGTCAACAAGTTAACTTAAAGCTCTTAGCAAAAGCATGTGGTGTTAAAAAAGTACATATGGCCGCTGCACAAAAGGTAGAAAATAGCACCGGATATATTCTTGGTGGCGTAAGTCCATTAGGGCAAAAAAAACGCTTAGCAACTTACCTTCATAGTAGCGCAAAGCAGTTTGATATTATTTATGTAAGCGCTGGTAAACGCGGCCTTGAAATTGCACTTGATCCCAATACATTAATAAAACTGTGTAATGGCAAATTAGCTGACTTTTAGTGGTGATTTACAGTGTTAGTTAACAGTCGATAAGCTAACAGTAATACCTTGCACAAACTTTAACATATGTTTATTTTCCCTCATTTTTTTCTATTGTTATTGAGGTTTAATTATTTTAGCGTTTTTTAGTAAAAAAAAATCAACTAAATACTTTTCAGCGTACAAGTGTTAGCTCTTTTTATTCAATGGCTTAGATAGCCTAAAAATAAATAAATTGAAAAAACTGTTAAAAAATTGCTTAGAGTAATTGATCTAAACCATTTTTTATGACGTAATGTAGGTATTATTGTCTGGTCGGATGAGTTGATTATGAGTTTACGTACAAAATTAAAAAAAGTATTACCAAGTATTTCTATCACTGAACAAGAAGCCCTTGATGCGGGTGATGTGTGGTTAGAAGGCTCTATTTACCAAGGTAAGCCTGACTTCAACGCACTTCGCGCAGTCCCTGCTGCTGTATTGAGCGCAGATGAACAAGCATTTATCGACGGCCCATTACAAGAGCTATTGGGTATGATCGACGATACAGAAATTCAAAATGGCATTCATTTACCTGAATACATTTTAGATTTTCTGAAAAAGGAACGTTTCTTTTCACTGATCATTCCTAAATCATTCGGTGGTTTAGAGTTTAGCCCTTACGCAAACTCAACTATCGTTGGCACAATCGCCACTAAAAGTTCTGCTGTTGCAGTAACCGTTATGGTTCCTAACTCGTTAGGCCCTGGTGAGTTACTACTGCACTTTGGTACTAAAGAGCAGCAAGCACATTATTTACCACGCCTAGCCAATGGCCGTGACATTCCATGTTTTGCACTCACTAGCCCAGAGGCTGGTTCTGATGCCGGTGGCATTCCAGATTTAGGCACAGTGACTAAAGGCATGTATAACGGCGAAGAAGTTCTTGGCCTTGAGATCACTTGGGACAAGCGTTATATCACCCTTGCGCCAATTGCCACCGTACTTGGTTTAGCATTTAAAGTGGTTGATCCAAATGGCTTGCTAGGTGGTAAAGAAAACCTCGGTATTACGTGTGCACTTATTCCAAAAGAGCACCCAGGTGTTGAACTTGGTAATCGCCATGATCCAATGGGGATTCGTTTTTACAACGGTACTACGCGTGGCAACAAAGTATTTGTGCCAATGGACTTCATTATTGGTGGGCAAAAGAACATCGGCCGTGGCTGGCAAATGTTGGTTAGCTGTTTAGGTGCTGGCCGAGGTATTTCATTACCTGCATTAGGTGTTAGTTCATCTCAGGTAGCATTTAAAGGTGCCTCTGAATACGCTGCGGTACGTGAGCAATTTGGCTTAGCAATCGGTCAGTTTGAAGGTATTCAAGAAAAACTCGCTGATATTGCTGGTAAAACATACCTGCAAGAAGCAATGCGTGTACTTACAACCGAAGGTTTAGGCATGGGCTTAAAGCCATCGGTTGTGACTGCAATTGCAAAATATCATATGACTGAAATTGGTCGCGACGTGCTTGACTCAGCAATGGATATTCAAGCTGGTAAAGCAATTCAGAACGGCCCGCAAAATACGTTAGCAAGCGGCTATGTTGCACAGCCAATTGCCATCACGGTTGAAGGCGCCAACATTCTTACACGTAACTTGATGATCTTTGGTCAAGGTGTAATGCGTTGTCACCCATATTTACAATCGATGGTTGAATCAATCCACAGCGAAGATAAAAACGCAGATAAAGAATTTAACCGCATTCTACGTAAAACAGTCGGTTATAGCGTAGCAAACAGTTTACGTGCATTTCGTTTAGGCGTATTACCATTTACAGCAGGTGCTAATTCACCACTTCCAGAAGTACGTGAATATGAAAAAGCAGCTCATAAATTATCAGCTAAATTAGCAGTATATGCAGATTTTTCGTTACTGGTACTCGGCGGAAAACTTAAACAAGCGGAAATGCTATCAGCCCGTTTAGGCGATGTAATGAGCTTCTTATATGCGGCAATGGCATCAATTAAATATTATGAGCAAAAAGTGGCAAGCAGTGAACGCGAGCAAGCAGCGCCATATTTCCACTACGCAACACGTTTTGCATTACAAAGCGCCGAACAAGCATTGCATAAGTTTTTAGACAACTTCCCTGCAAGTGGCACACGTAAGTTTATGCGTTTTATTACCATGAACTATTCGACTAAAATGCCAAAAATTAGCGATGACTTAATTCGCGAATTAGCTACACAAGCGCAACTTGACACGGCATTTAAAAAGCAAATCACACACTTAGTTAAACCTATTGAAGGTGATGGACATTACATTAACGAGCAAGCGTATAAAGCGAAAATGGGCTGTTTAGATTTACTCGCAAAAGTGAAAAAAGCCTTGCGTGCTAAAACAATCAAACCAGGTATTCGTTTTGCACTTACTCTTGATAATGCACTTGTAGCAAATGTAATCACTGAAGAAGAATACGCTAAACTGATTGATTACAACAAAAAACGTGAACGCGCAATTCGTGTTGATGAGTTTGATTTTGATATGAACTTATTAGACGAAAATGCAAAACCGATAAACCCACTGAAAAGTGTTGTTAATCAGTAATATTTTTTAATTCAACAATGTAAGCGCCTGCAGTATAGGCGCTTTTTTTGTGCTAAAAAAACTTAGAATCCATATTTATTCGTTAATAAGACAAGTGTTATTCCGCCGGCACAGTAATATGTTATTCAATTGTAAGTCTATAGGTTGTAAAACTTTATGATTGTATTTGTTGTTAAAAAACGTTAATCTAAGTGCAAATTGTTTTTATTTGACTTGAGGGTCCATGTTTAATCCAACTATTTCTTACATCTCTATGGCAGTTACATTAGCAATGTCGAGTGTAGCTTTTGCAAATGAGCAAGGCACAGAAGAAGCAAATATCGAAAAAATCTCTGTGCTAGGGCAACGGTTAGAATATAATACCAGCGCTACAGGCTTAATGCTTTCAGTGCAACAAACTCCTCAGTCTATCTCTGTAATTGATGCGCAAGCAATTCAAGACTTTGCACTAGATAATGTTGCAGATGTCGTGGGAATGGCTGCGGGGATCAATGTTCAAAAAGCAGAAACCAGCCGTTTTTTCTTTAGCGCACGTGGTAATCCCGTTACCAATTTTCAGTATGATGGCTTACCGGTTTTTTACAATAGCTTTTTTTCAGAAGCAGTATCAGATTCCATTCTTTTTGAGCGTGTGGAAGTAGTTAGAGGCGCCACTGGCTTACTCTCTGGAGCAGGTGAACCTTCAGCGGCAATCAATTTGATCCGTAAAAAAGCAGGTTTTGAACAACAAGGTTACGTTACTGCGAAAGTTGGTTCATGGCAAAATGTTAGACTTGAAGGTGATTTTAACACGCCACTCAATAGCGATGGCAGTATTCGTGGCCGTGTAGCTGCGAGTATTGATCAAGGTGAAAGCCATGTTGATTTAGCTGAAAAAGATAATCTTCAACTTTATACAACCGTGGGTTTTGATTTAGGCGCGAATACTGAGATGAACATCGGAATAGAGCATGCGAAACGTAGGCCTAAAGGCTCTACATGGGGTGCATTACCTTTATTTTATGCAGATGGCTCCTCTGCTGATGATTTAGCTATATCAAGTACAACGGCAGCAAACTGGACCTATTGGGACCGCGATAATACCAGTGCCTTTGTTAATTTAGCGCATAGCTTTACAAATGGGTGGCAGTTGAGAGCAGAATACGAACGCCGAGATGATAAAATGGATGGCAAACTATTATACTTAAGCGGGCATCCTGATCGAGACACTGGGCTTGGTATGAGTGGTTCGTCAATGATTTATCAAAGTGATCGTACTTTGGATAGTGCGCGCATATACGCCGATGGTCCTTTTGAGTTGTTTTCTCGAGAGCACCGCTTGATTGTTGGGGCTAATTTAAGTGATCAGCATGTCACTTCTGATTCATTTTATGCTATCAGTGGTGATCCCGTTGGAAACTTTTTACAGTGGGATGGCAGTGTATCTGAACCTACTTATGCAGATACGGCTATTACCGGAAAAAATAACGAAGAGCAGGTTGGGGCGTATATTGCTACACAACTGAGTGTAACGGATAAGCTAACCCTTGTTCTAGGGAACCGCTTTAGTCGCTATGATTATGAAAATGAGGTAGACAGTGCTGATAATTACAAACAAACGGGCATTAACACTCCTTATGCGGGACTAGTGTTCTCACCTGTACCTACGGTATCAATTTATACAAGCTACACTGAAATTTTCCAGCCACAAAATGCAAAAGACAAAAATGATCAACGTCTTGACCCTGTTGAAGGCAGTAATTTAGAAGCTGGGGTAAAAAGCACCTGGCTTGATGAACGATTACTTGTTACTGCTGCCGTATTTAAGGTCGAAAAAGATAATGTAGCAGTACTAGACCCTTCATTCACTGAACCATTGCCTGATGGTAGCTTTCCATCTATCGGAAAAAAAGGTACGCAGAGTAAAGGTTTTGAAGTGGAAATTTCGGGGCAAGTAACTGATTCATTTAACGCTAATTTCAGTTATGCACACACTAAATCTGAAGATGAAAATGGTGATGATTTTGCAACCCATAACCCTGAACACTTAGTTAAGCTCTCTGGAATGTATGATTATAATGAAGCGTTTAAATTTGGTGTTAATGCACATTGGCAAAATGAAATCTACAATGAAAATGTAGGTCCTAATAATGCTCACCGTGCAGAGCAAGCAAGTTATTGGCTGGTTAATATGATGGCGCGTTACAAGTTTACAGAGCAGTTTAGCGGCCAAATGAATATCAATAACGTGTTTGATAAAAAATATTACTCCAGTATTGATTTTTATAACCAAGGCTTCTTTGGCGCACCACGTAATATTGAAGCTTCAGTAAGGTATCAGTTTTAACCACTCTCTATTTATCATAGCTTACCCCGCAAGTTAAAGCGGGTAAGCTATTCCTTCTTAGGTAGTTTACTTGATTAGATCTAATCACTTTTTGTACTTAAAGTGAGTGGGCAATGTCATTGTTGCCAAACACCAATGTAATGCAAAAAGCCATAAACTTGCGAATGAAAGTAAATCAAAGCCGACTATTTTTTAGTACCTTCAGCTCCTAGCATACACGTTTACAATATCACCAACATCTAGCTACAGAGTTTATTCGTGTCGCTTTGCGATGAGATTTATTGATTAATCTTTATATGTAAACTCGCCAAACGAGTAAGATAAAATTTTTTGTTGATTATTTAAGGTGGTGTTCAGAAGGTAAATGATAGGGTAAAAATAAGTTATTTACTAAGTAAGCTGTACTCGCACCTAGGAATAGTGTGTTTGCTGTTTTCATTAAAATAGACAAAGGATTATAGTCTCATGAAGTAAGTCATGTCTTTTTTTCATTTAGTACTACGATCTTTTCTACCTATTTGCGCGGCGATAACAGCCTTGTTTCTAATCATTTTTGACTCATATAATTATTGGACACTCAGTTTAATTATTATACTTGCACTTTTATCCTTTCTTGGCGTTAGAGACCGCTTTCAAAAGAGTAATACACTTTTGAGAAATTACCCTGTAATTGCATGGGTGCGCCATATTTTTTATGATTTGCGTCCATTTTTGCGTCAATACATTGTAGAAGATGATTTAGAAGGGACGCCATATAGTTTTGCTGCGCGTAATCTTATTTATAATCGGGCTCAGGGTAAAAGTGACACACAGCCGCTGGGCACTGAGCGAAATGTCCGTGAAGATGGTTATACATGGGTGTGCCACTCAATGGCACCAAGCGCAGAGCCTGATAAAAAACCACGTGTCACGATTGGTAATGAGCAGTCTAGCCAACCCTATAATGCATCTTTATTAAATATTTCGGCCATGAGCTTCGGTGCTTTATCTGGGCGAGCGATAGAGGCTTTAAATAAGGGCGCTTCAATTGGTGGATTTTATCATGACACCGGTGAAGGAGGGCTTAGCAAATATCATAAAAAACACGGTGGCGATACTGTATGGGAACTCGGCACTGGCTATTTTGGTTGTCGTGATAAACATGGTCGTTTTGATCCCAAGCAATTTGCTGACCAAGCGCAAATCGAACAAGTAAAAATGACTGAAATTAAGCTAAGCCAAGGTGCAAAGCCGGGTCATGGTAGCATGTTGCCAGGCTCTAAAGTAACCCAAGAAATAGCCAACGCGCGACAAGTGCCTATTCATCAAGATTGCTTGTCTCCCTCAGGGCATTCTGCATTTTCAACCCCGATTGAGCTTCTGGAATTTGCGCAAAATATGCGTCAGTTATCAGGCAATAAACCCGTAGGTCTGAAGCTCTGTGTTGGCATGCCTCATGAAGTGATGGCATTAGGCAAAGCAATGTTAAGTACAGGGATTTATCCTGATTTTATCGTTGTAGATGGTGCCGAAGGCGGCACCGGGGCAGCTCCTAGTGAACTGTCTGATTGGGTTGGTATGCCTTTAGAAGATGGTCTCGTAATGATGCAAAATATGTTAGTGGGCACAGGGCTCAGAAAACATATTAAGTTAGGTGCCAGCGGTAAAATTTATAATGGTATGGGAATGGCAAAGCACATTGCTTTAGGAGCTGACTAGTGTAATGCGGCGCGTGCATTTATGTTTTCGATTGGTTGCGTTCAGGCGCGGCGTTGTGACAAGGGAACTTGTCCTACAGGCATTGCAACACAAGATCCGCAACGTCAACGCTCCTTAGATATTGATATACAATCTGAACGGGCTGCTCGCTTTCATGCCAAAACTCTCTCAGCACTGGCTGAAATTGTAGGCTCAAGTGGTGTTATTCACCCAAGCGAGCTTAACCCGCATCAAATTTTTACCCGTGTTAACGCTGCTCAATCTAAGTCGATTATTGATATTCACCCGCTTTTGCCTGCAAATAGCTTGCTTGACGCACCTAAAGATACAGCCTATGGCGATTGGTGGGAGGCGGCTTCACCGGATACATTCAAACCCATTAAAGACATAACACAAGCGATGGGAAAAACTTTATCAGCACATAATAGAGGGCATTATTAATGAGTATTACAGTTTCCGAAGTAATTGCTGACACGCTAATAAAAGCGGGTGCAAAACGTTGTTATGGTATTGTGGGTGATACAATTAACCACTTTACTAATGCAATCAGTAAAACGTCTCTAGAGTGGATCAATGTTCGACATGAAGAAGTGGGGGCATGTGAAGCATATATGACTAGGCAATTAGCTGTGTGTGCCGGCACCTGTGGTCCTGGAAGCTTGCATTTTGTTAATGGTATTTTTGAAAGCCATCGTAACGGATCGCCAGTTGTACTCATTGCTTCAAATGTAGATAGCTCTGAAGAAGGCATGGGGTTTCCACAGGAATTAGACCAAACTAAGATATACGATCAGTGCTCCGTTTTTTGCCAGCGTATTAATCATCCTAGTCAAGCAAGACGGATCGTTGCCCAAGCGGCCCAAGCTGCGTTAACTCATCAAGGTGTCGTGATGGTTGTAGTGAATGGCGATATATTTAAAAATAAAATTGAAGATGATATCGCTTGGTCGGTACACCAACCACAGCCGTTAATTCGTCCAAATGACGCAGATTTAAACACCTTGGCGGGTATGATCCATAGTGCAAAGCGGATCACGATTTATGCGGGGATTGGCGCACGTGAATCACATGACCAACTAGTTGCGCTTGCTGATAAAATAAAAGCACCTATTGCACACAGCTCTCGTTCAAAAGAGTTTGTTGAACCTAATAATCCGTTTAATGTAGGTATGACAGGTATACTAGGTAATTTGGCTGGCATGCAAGCAATGGATGACTGTGATCTATTGCTATGTTTAGGCTCTGACTTCGCCTATACCCAGTTTTATTCGAAAAAAGCACAAATTGTTCAAGTTGATACGCAGGCGAAACATTTAGGAAGACGTACACCTATCAATTTGGGGTTGGTGGGCGATGTAGCCAATACAATTGGGGCATTACTGCCTTTACTTGAACAGCGCTCTGACGATTCTCATCTAAATAATGCACTAGAGCAGTGGCACAAGGACAAAAAAGAGTATGCAGGAAAAGCAAGGCATGAGAGTGAGCTCATTCACCCTCAGTATCTAACGCAATTACTCAGTGATAAAGCCGATAGAAATGCCATATTTACCGCTGATGGTGGGAGTCCGATGGTCTGGTTACTACGCCATTTAGAGGCTACAGGCGAGCGTCGATTCTTAACAAGCCTACTGCATGGAACAATGGCAAATGCGTATCCCCAAGCGCTAGGTATTGCAAATGCATACCCACATCGGCAAGTGATTGCGATGTGTGGTGATGGTGGTTTAACAATGTTAATGGGGGATTTGCTGACACTAGTACAAGAGCAAATCCCAGTGAAATTATTGGTTTTCAATAACGAATCCCTTGGATTTGTTGAAATGGAACAACGGGTTGAAGGTCTACTCGATAACTATACGAGTCTGCATAACCCAAATTTTGCTTCATTAGCTGAACAAATTGGTCTGCAGGGGTGGCAAGTCGATACTCCAGAGCGACTCCCAGATACGATGCAAGCTTGGTTAGATCATAAAGGACCTGCATTATTAGAAGTTAAAGTTAATCGCATGGAATTAGTAATGCCACCTAAAATAGAGGCTAACCAAGTTGTTTCTACTGCCTTATTTGGAGTAAAAGCCGTTCTTAATGGTCGCTCAGATGAAGTGATTTCATTAATCCGAGATAACTTTATTAAGTAACAACACCTTTTAAAATAGGAGGTATTACGATACCTCCGGTTTTTACTCATCTCAGTAGAAATTTAAATACTTTCTAGCGTTTATATTGGGCTATTCGTCGCTATCATGGCTAACATTTTTGATATATAGAGTCAGCTAAGCTCTTGATGCTCTAATCTTAAAATGTTTATGCCATACTAGGTGCTGGTTAAATGAACGTT
>NZ_JACJEY010000035.1:0-46556 GCF_014164295.1 Pseudoalteromonas sp. SG43-7 | reverse complement strand
TAGCTCTGTTGTTTTTAAGCGATTCATAAGATCACAAAACACCATGAATGTTCCCTCGCTTCCCACATTTTTTAATACTATTAGTTCATTGATATATAAAGGCTAATTCTGGGGATACTTTAGGTCAGAACGGTTGTATGCCGCTCTTGTTTCGTTTTCATCTGCATGGGCTAAGCAGGCTTCTACCAAAAGGCTATCGTAACCTTTTTCATGAAGCGCTGTAGATGCAACGGATCGCAAGCCATGGGCTACCAGCTTATCTTTGTAACCCAAGCTACGTTTAATGGCTGCATTCACCGTATAGGTGCTTGCATGGCTCTTTTCATTACGCTCACTCGGGAATACATATTCATGGTGGCCGCTTAATGGCTTCATTTGCTCAAGTATTGCCAAGGTAGCAGGCGTTAAAGGCACTCTGTGAGCCCTTCTACGCTTCATTTCTTCAGCAGGAATCACCCAAACAGCCTCTTCAACATTAATGTCTGCCCACTTAGTGCCTGCGGCTTCCTTTGAACGAGTCATTGTGTGCAACTGCCACAAAATTAAAAGCTTGGTTTTGTCCTGAATGGTTTGAGAGTTATTCACAGCCGTTAAAAAATCAGGTAGCTCTTCAGGCCTTATTGTAGCCATGTGCTCAACCGTGTTTTTAGTAAATACTTTTATAATTTTTGCTAGTGGATTGGCATTGATAAAGCCATGATTTACCGAGTAATCCATGATCTGGTTTAAGCTTTGGCAAATACGCTTAATTGTGGAGTGCTTAGCGTCAGCCTCAAGTGGCCTGAGAATTTCAATGGTATCAATCGCTGTAATGCTTTCTAAAGGCGTGTCTTTCAACTTGGGGAAAATATACATCTCAAGTGTTCGCCATTCCCTAGCTGCGTGATGAGCGGTCACAGTAGGCTGTTTTCGTTCAAACCAAAGCTCTGCAGCAGCTAAAAAAGTATTCGCAGCTTTTCGGCTCTCTGTTCGCTTTTTTGCAAGCTCATATGCCTTTGGGTTAATACCTTGCGCTAGTAGTTCTTGATACTCAATAGCTTTAGTACGTGCGTTAGCAAGCGATAGTGCTGGATAAAGCCCAAGGGGTAATTTATTAAATTTATCACTTATTGGATCTTTAAACTTAAATTGCCAAGATTTAGTACCACTAGGTAAAACACGCAGTTGAAGACCGCCACCGTCAGAAAGCGTTTGTTCTTTGCCTGTACTAGTAATTGATTTTATTTTCTTATCCGTTAGACGAACTACAGGCCTAGCCATAATAAGCTCCATAATGATGATTAAGACTAGTATATATAAAACATAATCTCATGGGTACTAACGTGGGTACTAAAAATAGTAGAAGCAACAAGATTAGACTGGACAAATACGGAATAAAAACAGATTAAACACATGTTTTTTATGGAGTTTAAGTAACACTACGGAGCGGCGCGGAAGTTAATACAAGCGCCCAGGGAACCACTGGATAGCCATTTTTAACTCCTACAGATAATTTCGGGCTATTTTAACTGGCTCAGCCCTTAATTGCGCTATACTGACGCAAATTTTTTTAAATAAACTGTTATGGCTCTTAAATCGACGATTATTAAAGCGCAGTTATCGCTAAGCGATATGGACCGCAACGTATACCAAGACTTTAATTTAACCTTGGCACAACACCCTTCAGAAACCGAGCAACGCTTGATGATCCGCTTGCTTGCCTATGCACTTAATGCCTGTGATGGTTTAGAATTTACTAAGGGTTTATCGGCTGATGATGAACCAGAGCTGTGGCATAAAAGCTATAGCGATGAGATCGAGCTGTGGGTTGAGCTTGGTTTACCTGATGAAAAGCGTGTTAAAAAAGCCTGTAATAAAGCTAAAAAAGTGGTGCTATACACTTATGGTGAAAACAACCAAGCAATTTGGTGGCAAAAGCATCAACCTAAATTGTATGAGTTTAAAAATTTAAGTATTTTTAGTTTAGATTTTGCTACAACTCAAGCGCTGGCAGCGCTGGTTGATCGCAATATATCGCTGACTATTACCATTCAAGATGGTGATGTATGGGTGAGCTCTGATTCAGTTAACATTGAAATAAAACCAGTACAATTAATGTAATTGTAGGTTCAATAGATTAAGAGGGTGTATGACTGTTAAACGCGTTGTAGTATTACACGGATTGTATATGTCTGGCTTTGTAATGCGCCCTTTATGCTCGCAGCTCGAAAAGTCTGGGTTGGATATTCTCAACCTCTCTTACAATACATTGTCTCCCGATCGCGCCGCTATTTTTAAACAGATTGATAATTTTATTAATGATAAAAATACGGCCCTTGTTTGTCATTCAATGGGCGGACTGGTGGCGCGCGCATACCTTGCTGCAAATTCAGAGCAAAGCCAAAACGTAACAAAAGTTATTACTTTAGGCACACCGCATAAAGGCAGCCATATAGCCCGCAGAATGCAGCAAAAAGGCTTTGATGTATTTTTAAAAAACAGTGTGGAATTTTTACTGACCGAAAATGGTGATTGGCCATTTAATGCCAAGCTTTATAGTATTGCTGGCGATTTACCGATCGGCCTCATGCCGCTAATTGCCAAAGGTAGTCAATCAGATGGCACGGTATTAATTGATGAAACCAAACTCAAAGGCATGGCAGAACATAAAGTGTTTCATTTAAGTCACACCAGTATGATCTACTCACGCCAAGTGATGAATTATATTGTTGAGTTGCTGGTTTAATCTTCTGCACTAGCAGCCACTTTATAGGCAACAAATGCGATGATTGCTAAGATCAGTGGTGTTGGCGCTGCGATATAACCAAAGGTATCAAAGTTAGCAAAGCTTGCTCCTGCTAAATGGCCGACTAAGCCAACTACAAATGCAATCAACGCTATACCAATAACAACTAATTCCATTTTACTTTCTTTTTGTGTTTTAGCCTGCATGTTATCTCTCCATCAAATTTATCTGTGTTGATTATGCGCCGACTAAAAACGTTAATTTTGACCTAAATCAAATAACCACTCGCCATGTAATAGCTTGCTATAAAAGCTTGTTTTAGATCATCTTATTGTGCTTTTATTAAACGATTTGCGGTTATTTTGATTTTTGGGGTGGTTTTTTAAAGATTGGAGCCCATCTCTATTGTATGTACGAACAAGTTAATTACTACAGCAGGTTGGCTAATAGGTAAAATCTATTGAGGTTATCGATTTTAACCATTTTACAGATTACTAAAAATGGCTGATACTTGCTTCAGTGTTTAGAAAACATCTTATCAGTTTATTAAGGAGAAGTTATGTCACAGGTAAACGCAATTGGTCTTAACAGCGCGAAAAGTGAAGATATCGTCAAGTCACTCAATACCCTGCTAAGTAGTTATCAAATTCAATATATGAATGCCCGCGGTTTTCATTGGAATATTAAAGGTCGCAACTTTTTTGAACTACACATCAAGTTTGAAGAAATTTATAACCTATTACTTTTAAAAGTAGATGAAGTCGCTGAGCGTATTTTAACGCTTGATGGCGCACCACTGCATGCATTTTCTGATTACTTAGAGATCAGCAAAATTAAAGAAGCAAAAAATATCAGTGATGGTGTCGCAGCAGTCGAAAACTTACTCGCTGGTTACAGCACGCTAATTAAAATGCAGCGCGATATTTTAGAGCAAGCAAGTGATGCACAAGATGAAGGTACGGCTTCATTGATGAGTGATTATATAACTGAGCAAGAGAAGCTAGTGTGGATGCTTAAAGCATATTTAAATTAATCATAACCAGGTTTTAATATATAGATGTTCCGGGTGCTTAGCTAAGTAACCTGGAATATCATCGTAAAATTGTATATCCATATCGCTACCCCGCCAAATATGTTCCAGCAAACTTTTCGCTACAGCACTTGCTTGAATATAAACAATACGTTTATAACCGCGCGCTTTAACACCATGAAAATATTCAGTTGCAACCGCCAAGCTATCTGCGGTCGCTAATTCAAACTCAGCTAAGTTAATCACCGCATATTCAATGGATTGAGGCGGCAACTTTGCTAAATCAGCAAATACATCCTTGGTAAAAGCCTGTATACCTTCTCGATTAAAACATCCAATCACTTTGATATATATTGTTGGTGATTCAATTGAGTATTCCCAGCGCCCATGTACATTAAACATATAAGTGCCTCCAAACATAGTGAAACTCAATTGAATAGAAAATCAAACTTAATCAGCCAAACTGATAAAGAAAGCCATCTCTAATGCTTTTTCTTCCAAGCTTTTAAAACGCCCTGATGCTCCGCCGTGACCGGCATCCATATCAGTTTTAAACACCAAAATATTATCGTCAGTTTTATATTCACGCATTTTAGCCACCCACTTCATTGGCTCCCAATATTGCACTTGTGAATCATGCAAACCGGTAGTCACTAAAATATGTGGGTATGCCTGTGCGGTAATATTGTCATATGGTGAATACTGAGCAATCACATCATAATAGGCAGGGTCATTTGGGTTACCCCATTCATCGTATTCATTGGTAGTTAGAGGTATTGACTCATCCAGCATGGTGGTTAGCACATCTAAAAATGGCACATGGCAGCCAATTCCTAAATAAAGCGCTGGCGCTTGGTTAACAACCGCTCCCATTAGTAAGCCACCGGCACTACCGCCTGAAGCAAACACTTTATCTTGCGCACCATAACCTTGCTCAACCAATGCTTTGGTTACATCAATAAAGTCGTTAAAGCTATTTTGCTTATGTTGTTTTTTGCCTTGCTCGTACCAATCACGGCCCAACATCTCACTACCACGAACATGTGCTATGGCATACACAAAACCACGATCGAGTAAGCTTAATGAGGTACTCGAAAAACTCGGATCGATGGTTATGCCATACGCCCCATAACCATATTGAAACAGTGGATTAGTGCCATTTTTAGCAAAACTATCTTTACGATAAACCAGCGACACGGGCACTTTAATACCATCACGCGCTGTTACCATTAATCTTTCAGAGGCATAGTTTTGCGGATCAAAACTGCCTAATACTTGCTGTTGTTTTAATAAAGTTTTATCACCATTATTTAAGTCTACTTCAAATAATGAACCTGGCGTGGTGAGGCTTGAGTAATAAATACGAGCTACGTACGTATCATGCTCAGGATTCATTGCAATGGCAGCATAATAACAAGGATCATCAAATTCTAAGGTCATACGCTGCTGTTGCTTATTAATGACCACAAAGCGTGTTTGTCCTTGCTCGCGCTCAGTAAGCACCAAGAAATCGTCAAACAGCTCTACGCCTTCTAATAAAACGCTATCACGATGAGGGGTATGCTCAAGCCACTGTGTTTTATCTGCAATGGTGCTTGTATTAGCCGTCATTAAACGAAAGTTTTTAGCTTGCCAATTGGTCACGATATAAAACGTATCGCCGAGTTTATCAACATCAAACTCATGCCCTTCTTCGCGTGGCAGTAACTGAGTAAACACTCCTTGCGGCTGATCAGCATCTAGCACCCAAGTATCGTTCGTTTCTGTAGTGGCTAAATCAATAATGATCAGCCCCTCATCACGGCTTTTACCAAGCCCCATAAAAAAGCTTCGATCTTGCTCTTCATATACCAATACATCGTGCGCTTGCTTAGTACCTAATACATGGCGATAAACTTGATAACCTAATAACGTTTTAAGGTCTTTCTTTACGTAAAAAACCGTTTTATTGTCGTTTGCCCAAACGATTTGCCCTTCGGTGTTTTCTAATACATCTTCAAGTAAATCATCGTTATCAATAACTTTAAACTTTACGGTATAGATACGACGACCATCGGTATCTTCAGAGTAAGCCAACAATTGTTCATTAGGACTAATTGCCACCTCGCCTAATTCATAAAATTCAAAACCTTCTGCAAGTATATTTACATCTAACAGTAGCTGCTTATCTGCCGCATCCATCTGACGACTACGGTAATGGCGAGAATATTCATCATCGCCACGTACTTCAGAGTGATACCAATACTGACCATCTTTAACAGGAAAAGTATTATCGTCTTTAACAATACGCCCTTTTAGTTCTTCGAATAACTGCTTCTGAAAAGACTGAATAGGTGCTAATTGCTGTTCACAATAGTCATTTTCAGCGGCTAAATGTGCCAGCATCGCTGGCTCTGTTCGTTCGTCATCACGCATCCAATAATAATCATCAATGCGTATTTTTTGGTGTGTTGTTAACGTGTGCGGCTGTTTACGTGCAACAGGAGCATTAGGAAGTGAAGACAACGATAAGTTTGATAGAGCCACAGAAAAACCAATAAAAAATTTCGATGGCTGGAGTTTAACATAATTTTCAAAAGTGCATAAAAAAGCCCACTCAATGAGTGGGCCGAAAAATGCTAAATAGCATTAAGGGGAAACTTGCTGCCAGGCTAAATCCCAACTTTGTCCCACACCGGGCTCATAAAGAGGATTATTTTCTTCTTTCACATTGCAAAACTGGCTGAAAGGCCAAGGTTTGCATTTATAAATTAAGCCTGTTTTTGGCTGTAACACTTTTACACCCGCATTATAAACACTGCATTTTTCAGGGTAGATATAGTCATATGCAGGCTTAACGGCTTGGTAATCATCACATTTAGCAATACATTGAAAAGTTAATTCCGCACGAGTAATCCCGCAGCCTTCAAGTGCATAAATCTGGTTTGAACGATAAGCTACCACTAAACCTTGCTCAGTCATTCTTCCTGCTTCAACTAGTGGTATATGGGTATTAATATATTCCGCGACAAAACGCGGCCAATTATGTGGCTCACCTTGTTCTTCGGTGATAATTTCATATTGAAATGATAAATCGACTAGCTCTCCTTGCGTGTCATAAAAAGTCACTGTCACCATATCACCCACAAATAATTGGGTATGATGATTTAGACAACCTATTGGCATCCAATTTCCACAGGCCAATGACGTATGCATAAACAAAGCAACACCTTAAGAACATCTAATAGGTACTATCCAGTATTTATTGGATAAAAGAAATACTTTTTAACTATATTGTAGGGCTGATGACACACAGTGAGGCTAAAATTACCCTGTGCAACGGCCCCGCTATCTTAGTTTTAGCACACTAAAACCTTAGACCGGAAACTTTGCGTCCTAACCTTTCGATTAGTTTGCCAAAACAGCGTGAGTATAATGTGACATAGCTCAAATATCAAACTAAAGAATGTAACCGCCAATAAAAACCAATACTAAGGTATATAAAAATAAAAAAGCCAATACATTACGTATTGGCTTTTAAAGTCCGTAGTAACAAATTGAAACTAACGATCTAACTGCGGCCCTTGTTTACTTTTAAATAAGAGCATAATTTCATTAAATAAAGCTTTAAACACCTTACCTACATCACTCATTATGATGTACAAACACGGCACTAATATTAACGTGATTAAGGTTGCAAACATTACTGCAAATCCAAGCGCTACAGCCATAGGTATTACAAATTTAGCCTGTAAGCTGGTTTCAAACATAATCGGCAATACGCCCGCAAAGGTCGTGATTGATGTCAGCAATATTGGTCTAAAGCGGGCACAACCGGCCTCTATCACCGCATCTTTGATAGCGATACCTTCACGGCGAGCTTGGTTAACAAAGTCGGTCATAACCAGCGAATCATTAATAACTACACCCGCTGCGGCAATGATACCAAAGCCAGACATTAAGGTTAGATCTAAGCCAAACCAATAATGCCCCCATACAGCCCCCGTCAAACTAAACGGGATCACCGACATTACAATCAAAGGTTGCGCATAGCTTTTCAAAGGTACAGCCAACAAGATATATACTAAAATCATGCCACCAAAAAAGAACATTTTTTGCTGATTAGCTTGTGATTGCTGCTCTTCAATAGCACCGCCAAGCTCTGATTTAACGCTTGGGAACTCTTCTTTTAGTTGAGGTAATAGCTTGTCTTTTACTTGTGTAATTACTTCATTTGGCTCGATCACTTCTTCATCGATATTGCCATAAACATACACAGTACGATAACCACCTTCACGGCGAATATAGCTAATGCCCGGTTTTTCAGTCAGCTCGACCACATCACCAAGTAACACTTCTTTACCTTGCGGTGTGGTGATAACTGCATGCTTGAGCGATGAAAACGCTTCACGGGTTAGTTTTGGATAACGTACCATCACCCGCACTTCTTCACCACGGCGAATAACACGCTGTGCTTCACCACCGTAAAAACTTGCGCCAACTTGATTTGCTATTGAGGCTAAGTCTAAACCGAGGTCATAAGCCACAGGTTTTAAACTCATTTGCACTTCTTTGCTGGCAGGGTCAATAGTCGAGCTAATATCAAACAAACCGTCTTGTTGTTGCAATAATTGAATAAAACGACGCCCGGCATCATTTAAAGTGTCGATATCTGAGCCATATAACAAGTAACCAAACTCACCATCACCACCACCTTGAGCATTCACATCGTCATAAATAATAAGCGACTTAACACCAGCAATGGTTGGCATCGCTTCACGCCAACGACGAGAAAGTTCAAACGCGTTATAAGGACGTAAATCCTCTTCAACTAATGGTGCGAGTATTTGCGCTTCAGTACGACCTTGGTTAAACACGAGTACATCTCTAATTAGTTTTTGACCATATTCCCGCTCAGTCTCTTTATCAACGGCAATCACCATAGCTTCGATTTCACGAATTGCTTCAATGGTTTGTATATCAGAGACATTATCATTCATCTCTAAGTTGATCTGCGGATAGTCATGCGGGATCTTCGGCATAAAACCAGTACGCACATTGTTTGATGCAATCAAGGCAAAAGTGACGATCAGTAATGAAATAAACGAGAACAGTACCGCCCAACGCCACTCTACACAACGCACTATAAAACGTCGATATGGTCCATTTACAAAACCAAAAAAGCGCTTATTAAAACGTGCTCGCCAGCTATCTGGTTTAATTGGCGGGAAGTTAGTATGGGCAATATGTGCAGGTAGAATAAGCTTTGATTCTATTAAGCTGAATATTAAACACAACATAACCACGACTGCGATCCCAAAAAAGAATGCACTTTCAGGGCCTGTCGATAACGTAAATGGCGCAAATACCGCAACTGTGGTTAACACCCCAAAGGTTGCAGGGGTTGCGACTTTTTTAGCACCATTAACGACATTAACAACTCCACCGCCTTTTTTCTCTATTTCGGTGTAGGCGCTTTCTCCGATGACAATGGCGTCATCCACCACAATCCCTAGCACCATAATAAAGGCAAATAATGACAAGATATTAATGGTTACACCAAACAGCGGCATCATCATCATGGCGCCTAAAAAGCATACCGGCAAGCCAATCATTACCCATAGCGCAAGCTTAAAGCGTAAGAACAAAGAAAGCATAATAGCGACTAAAATTGCACCTTGGATCAGGTTATTTACCATCATATCTAAGCGAGCATTTAAGTAATAGGTCATATCCATTAATGGCTCTAAACGGACACCCGGAGGTAAGTCTTTATTTTTTTGATCAATAAACGCTTTAACTGAATCCGCAACAGGAATAATACTTTGCTCTTCCGTCGCTTTTACTGATAAATAAACGGCATTTTCACCATTGAACTTAAAGTAACGTTCGCCTTCGGTGAATTGGTCCTTAATAATTGCAATATCTTGCAGTAAAACTTTAGCGCCGTTATCACCAATTTTTACTGGTATTTGGCGAAACTCCTCACCTGAATACAGTTGGTTTTCAACTCGAACAGAAATAACCCCAGCATCGGTTTTTAATTGTCCTGCTGAAAAGTTGGCTGAATAACGACGAACAGCATCAGCGACTTCGCTTAAGGTTAAGTTGTAACGACGTAGTGTGTCTGGTTCAATCTCAATGGCAATTTCATCCAGTGGTACATCATTGACCACCAGTGATACATTTGATAGCTGTAATAGCTCATCTTCAATGCGGTTAGCTATCGGTTTGAGCTCATTCAGTGGTAGGTCGGCAACTAATGTCATGCCTATTACATCTTGGCGAAACTCTATTTGACTTATGGTGACCGGCTCCATGCCTGCGGGGAAAGTAGCGATACCATCAACCCGCAACTTAATTTTATCCAGTACATCGGTGAGCTCTGCATCAGTATTGATTTCTAACTGGGCGCTGCCGCCATTACGAAATGCGCGATATACACCTTTTTTAATTTCGGTAATATCTTTTAAAGATTCTTCAATCTTAACTAGGATACTTTCTTCCATCTCTTGCGGTGAAGCGCCAGGGTAATTCGCATTAATTGTAATGTAATTAATTTCAATGTTCGGGAACATTTGTCGTTGGATAGTTAAAAAACTAATGATCCCCATTACTATAATGAAAACCATCATTAAATTAGCCGCTACAGAGTTATTAGCAAAGTAGGCAATAATACCGGTCTGCTTTTCAACCGTTGAGTCTGGTGTATTTGGTAGTTCAGTGTTACTCATAACGCAGTCTACCCTTTATAGTTTTTCAGTGGTTGCACTATCGAGTGCATCAACTTTTTTAACATCCTGCACACCAGCGATTTTCACTGCCATGCCTTTTTGCGGATACTCAGGTAAGGTAATAACTAATTGATCATCAGCCTCTAAGCCATCACTAATATAAAAGAACTCGCCCTCTTCGCGGATCACTTTCACTTTACGTGGCTCAAGTTGCTGCTCATCATTAACAATCCATACCATTTGGTTATTCACCAGTTCTTGCGGTAAGCGATAGATATTATTAAGCATAGTGCCAGCAAAATTGACTTGTACATAACTGCCATATTTAATTGCCTGCTGTTTATTAACTAACCCATACGGGTCATCTATACGAACAACTAAGCTACTCATACGAGTAGCACTATCAACAATACCTAAATCACGATCAACCACAGCTTGACGCGTAAACCCATGTAAACCGGTTTTTATTACCGTTGCAGTAATTCCTTTAACTCGCTCAGGTAAAAACACACTGTCAAAGCCAGCGATCGGAATAATCACTTCGGCTGTTTCAATATTATTTAACTCACCGATTTGTGTGCCCATATTTATATACTGGCCTACACCAATATCTCGACTTACAACCAGTGCATCATAAGGAGCTGTTACTTCGCAATTATCTAAATCACGTTGCGCACGCTTTAATCGTGCTTGCGCTGACTTAACCGATGCTTGCGCGCTAAGCACTTGTGGCTCACGTAAAAACAATGCAGTACGCTCTTTACCAGGAAAGCGCTTTACTTCATCCGCCGCAACTTGTGCTTGTGCTTGCTCTTCGATTAACTGTGATTTTGCTTGAGCAAGTTCAGCTTGGGCTTGTAATAGCGCCGCTTCATAGTTATCTTTCTCAATAGTAAATAAGGTTTCGCCACGAGCAACAATACCACCAGCAACAAAGTGAGGATGCCAACTAACAACCTCACCCGACACCTGCGCTGATAAACGCGTGCTTTCAAGTGGCTTAACTTCGCCATAGCTATTAATAATCACTTGATGATCGTTGGCAGCTACAGGCTCAACTTTTACAACCGGCCGAGTGTCGACTATTTCTTTTTTTTCTGGCTCTTGGGCAATCGCATTAATTCCCACAAAGCCAACAATTCCTAAGCCAAGCGCGACAAATGGAAGTCCCCATTTTAATATCGTTGTTCGCATAATCAGTCCCCTAAATATTTTACTAAAGCCATAATAACAGAGCTGAATGAAACATTAACGTGACATTTGTAAGGAACTGTTACAAAACCGTATCAAAAAGATTCAAAGTCCTTATTTAAATAACCTGAGCTTCGGATAATAAATCTATCTCCTGCGGCTGCTGTTATTTTCAAAACCGAACACCTGCGTGTTCGATATCGAACAGCTATCACTTTATAATCACCATATAAATACTTAAACAACTGAAAATAAACAGTATTTATTTCTGGCATCAAACTTTCATTAACTACACTATCAACCACGTAGATTTGTAGATTATGAATATTAATATTGAGAAAACCACAAAACTAAACAAAGTTAAAATAGCCCTCATTGTTGCCGCACTAATACTGCTAGCAAGCATCAGCTATTTTGCGGTGCAACCTGCTGTGCCGCAGCTAAATGCGAGTACGCTCAATGTGGTGACCGTCCAACAAGGTGATATTGATATTATGACGCCTGTGTATGGTCAATATGCATCACGCTATGAGCGCCTAATTAGTGCCCCTGCAGTTAGCTAACACAGCGCATGGCGCACAAATCACCATTAAACTACCGCAAGGTAGCAATTAAATAGTCATTATAAATATATTGTGCCCTGCATATAGCGCACAGCATGGCCAGTTACAGTAACTGTGTGCTCAGCGACTTCACAATACAGATGTCCGCCACGGCTAGAAGCTTGATAAGCACTTAACGAGGTTTTACCTAACTCTTTAGCCCAATAAGGCGCAAGACCGGTATGAATTGAGCCGGTAACGTAATCTTCATCACCGCCATTAGCAGGCCAAAAATAACGTGAAATAAAGTCGTATTTTGCGCTTGGTGCGGTTGCAACTACATCTAGCGGAAACAATGTTTTAAGCAGCGCAGAGTCTGTTTTAAGATCTAGCACATCTTGCTCACTATCATAAATAGCAAAGTAAGCTTGTTGGTTTTTCAACACCTTAACGGGTTGTATAGACAAGCCAGCAAATAGCTCAGAGGGTATTTCTGTTGTAACAAAAGGAGTTTGTTTTGGAAAAGTCATGGCAAAGCTGCCATCGCTATTTTTATTAATAACTAACTCACCGACTGCAGCAGCTTGAAAACGAATTTGCGATATATTGTGCTGTTCGCACAACACAAATGCCGCAGCGAGTGTAGCATGCCCGCAAAAATCTATTTCCATTAATGGTGAAAACCAACGGATAGCGTAGCTGCCATCAGCTTGACGACAAGTAAACGCGGTTTCGGATACGTTATTTTCTGCGCCAATGTTTAGCATCAGCTCATTATCAAGCCAATTATCTAAATCAATAACCGCTGCATAGTTGCCTTTAAATAATTCGTTAGTAAAAGCGTCTACTTGATGAATAGTCAGTTGCATTCATTTACCTATAATATTTTAATATTTAAGTTCTTTACACGATGATGGCAAAATATCTTTGGGTACGGTGGTTTTATTTTTACCCATTGCTTGCATACCTGCGACTGGCTGATCGTAGCCACATAACCAAGCTATAGGGCTGCCCGGACTACCCGTGACCACAGCTGGCCGAAATGTTAATATCGTCCCCTGCAAAGGCACTGACGCTTTATTACCAAGGCTAATATGAATAGCCCCAACATCAACGACAATACCAGTTACTCGATTGCCAATTAAAAACTTACTCGCAGGTATACCGGCTTCCTCATTGTTTGATGGAAATCGTCCTTGCTCTAAATAAAAAGTCGTTACATCTTCTCGTATAACGGCAGCCATTGCTAAGGGGTCTACAAGCTCACTGCGCTGTATATATTTACTGTATTGTGGCAATGCCACAGAAGCTAGAATGCCTATGATAGCAATCACAACCATTAGCTCAATTAGGGTAAATCCTTTATTTTTCAAATGATCTCTCCCAATGCGAAGATAGGCCGATAAGCCTCTTTCAAAAATAATGCAATCGCAATAACTAAAGTAATCGTGAAAATAGTAATGAGTTTATTCAAATACCTTTTAGCATCTTGATTAAACACCGCCAGCTTTTGCTTTATTAAAAGCACAAATTCTTTACTAATATCTAAGCCATGTAACTGACAACTTTGTAAATGCTCAATCTCGGGGAAACTAATACTTTCACTTGCCCCGTTTACAGGAAATTCAAGTATTACAATTAGCTCGCTGTGTTGCTGGCGAATTTTTTTGGGGATAATAAAATCGATAAAGCTTGATGATGGTTCTGCTTTTAGTAGATTGCCTATTTGGCTTAGGCGTATAACACTGAGCAAAATTAATGAAAGAAGCATTCCTTGTAGAGATACAAATATATACCAAAATTTTGCCACATCACTAAGCGAGTTATTTAATTGAGCATGATAGTCACTCAATACAGCTGAAAAGGAAGGTATAACAAAAACCTGATAAATCAGACTAATGATAATAAAAGCAGTAAAAATAAATACCAGATAGCTTAATCTGCTCCCGTATTTAAAGCCGTTAGTACTAATTGCATTTGGTAATTGTTCATAACATAACGCAAGTCTTTGCTGCTCGTGTTCACAACGGTTATCAATAAGCTGTGCTGATAATTTTGTAGCTAATTGACTACTGTGCTGCCCAGCTTTATAAACCCGTAAATGCTCGGCACTGCTTAGTTGCTTTTTCTGTGCAGGTGTAAGGTTACTTAATGGCGAAAATAATCGACATAAGTAACCTAGTTGATTCCAATTCATACCTTATCCCTTTTATCTCGATAAGGTAATTTGCCATAAAAACAGTAACTTTGGAATCGCTTGTTTTTAAAACAAACAATTCTATATTATTGCAGGGCGCATTTTATAATATTGAATACAACCAAGTTGCGCAGCATTAGTCAGTAAGATCATCACAAATGTTAAAAGATGCGAAGTACTTGGTGCTGCCATCGCTAATTCTGCAAATAAACCACACACACCAGCAATAAACTGTAAGCTAAAATAACGAGCACTTAAGTTGCTTATATCTCCGCTGCGCAGCGTTTTATAGGTTTGCGGCATGACTCGCACCGAACTCATTATTAAGCCAACAAAAGTAAGCCAAGTAAGTACATTAGCAGTCTCTAGCTGTGGGTTTACTAGCAGTAAAAACGGTAATAGTGAAAAACCTAACATAGCGGCCAACTGAGTTCGCTCTCTAGTTTTGGCGTTATATCGAGCAAAATAATACAAGATTAAGCCACTTAAACACCCGGTCACCACAAACGGTAGTACCATGTAGTAACGTTCAAAAAAGAGATTAAATGCAATAAAATAAATACTTTGCGCCACCCCAAAGGTCATCATTAATAATGACAACCCCGATACACTGCGGTTTTTACGAATTTTATTTAGTAATGGTAAAAAGCTAAACACTAAAATAAATGATGATAAAATAGGCAGGTAATGCGCCAAAGTAGACCTCGTTCGTTAGTAATTGATTAATAAGTTAGCAACTTATAAACAAAACAATAAGTCAGTGTAAACCACTGTTTTTATATGCTTTATGTAAGGCGCGGCATTGTAAAGGTCCTATAAAAACAAGCAACCATTTGTACAAAATAAACTCACTACTCCTGCGGCAAGTTAACCTTACAGTTTCCATGTTTCGACTGACACTTTGCCGTTAGTAAGTAAACATCTCATCGCATAGAATTGAAATAACATTGATAATTGTTATCATGCAACAAATTAATTTTGACGACTCTTTGCCTTATGAGAAAAACACTTTTTAAAATACACAGTTGGATTGCGCTTTGTGCTTTGATTCCACTTATTGTGATCAGTATAACTGGCAGCGTATTAGTGTTTAAAAGTGAAATTGATGGCTTACTCATGCCAGATAGTCACTTTGTCGTTGATAGTCACGCAGAACGCAAACCCATTGATAAATTAATAGCGGTTGCTGAGCATGAATTTCCTAGCTATGTAGTAGGTAGTTGGGAAATATTTAATGATGATACTGCTGATCGGGTTTATTTAATCGAACGCGGTACCGACACTTGGTATAAATTTCATATCAATCAATATTCTGGCGAAATACTTTCGCAGCCAGTTAGCACTAGTCACTACTTCACAGATTGGTTTTTAGAACTGCATTACACATTTTTGCTAAACGATTTAAAAACTCTACCTGGCCAAACAGGCACCGTCCTTGGGTTCTTTTTTGCAATCTTTCTATTTATCCTCGGCGTTACAGGCTTAATAATTTATCGTAAATTTTGGCAACGTTTATTTTCAGTACGCTTCAAGGCGACGCTGCAAATTGTACTAAGCGATATTCATAAAATGACAGGGGTACTTGGCTCACCCATTATTTTAATTTTGGCGATCACTGGCGGCTACTTTAATTGGGCTGTGTGGTATCACGAAGTAGTCGAACACGCAGAAGAACAGCATTTTATACTCACCAAAAACTTACATAGCGATACCATTAACTTTCAAGCCATTCTGGATGATAGCAAAAAACAAATCCCGACATTTAATGGTACTTTTTTAGTTATGCCACTGGAGCCTGACGAAAACATTACGCTATTTGGTGAAGTTGATAGCAACAATCCACTGGCAAGCGAATACGCCAACACCATTACTTATGATAAAAAAACCGGTGAACATATAGCTAACTGGGATATTCGCGAAGTCGGCATTGGTTGGAAAGTAATTGATAGCTTTAGAAAATTACACTTTGGATATTTTGCCGGTTTACTCAGTAAAATCTTATGGTGCGTGATTGGCCTAAGCCCAGTATGGCTTGCAGGCACTGGTTTTTACTTGTGGCTTAGCCGCCGTAACCGTAAAAAACAATCACAAAGAAATCGCGAGCAAAGGCGAACAGCGACAGCATTAAATACTTAACTTAGACAAAGCGATAGAAGAGGCTCCTTGGAGCCTCCATTAATTTACAACGAATAATAAAACCCGAGCCAGCCTCTAAGCTCATCATCAAAGCTGTCGCCTTCTACTCTGACTAGGCCAAAATCAAGTTTCACATCATTGAGGCCTGCAGGGCCTAAGCCAAAACTAAAGGGGCCTTGCCATTTCACACCATAGCTTTGCCCGTATACCTGTTGGTCAATCTGATGCTGTTGATAGTACAACCATGGCATGCCTTCTGCCCAGCTAATACCTCCACCATAACCTTGATAGCGTTTGCCAATAGCGCTGTAAAAGGGCAGTTCAGGTGCAAAAACAAGGTCACTGCGAATATTTTTTGATAACAACGAAGAGCTAAAACCACCTAATCGCAACTCACTATCATCTCTATATTGCTGGCTATAATTAGCATACATCAGGATTGCCAGCGCTTTACCAAATAGCTGCGCAGAAACATCATAGCCCTGCCAACTCTGCGTGTCGCTATCGCCACTATACCAACGCGCATCAATCGCTTGGCCGATGGCATAATCTTGTCTGTCATAGCTCCAAGATTGCTTCAAGCCGACTCTAAGCCACTGTGAACTCTGCTCTTGCTTGATATTTGCATCATCTATCTCTGAGTAGTTATAAGCCAGTTCTGGCTGTACTTTAAACTCTCCAAAGCTCAGTGGCAGGCTGGCAGCAATATAGCCGCCTTGCACTGACTGATCAGCCAACAGGCTATGCTGATATTGCTTGCTAGCATTCAAATCATAAGAAAATAACTGGCTGTCAAACTTGATTGCAAGCGCACTGTAGCGTGCTTGGGCATAAATGCCTTGCAGTGCAGTGTCATGTAAATCAACACTGTAGCCCAGCTGCCAATCTAATTGCTTGAGTAAATCGCTGCCTTTAATACTCGCTGAAAATAATGCCGCGGAGGCTGAATGATATTGTTCACCTAACGCAAAAGTGGCTTTTTGCTGCCAAATATCGTAGTGCGTTTGCTCACCAATGGGTTGTTGATATATTTGAGCTTTTGGCAAGGTGTGCTCATTCACAAGCAACAAAGGCGCAATACTGTTAGTTGCAAAATCGGTGATTTCTTCTTCGTTATTATTTACCTGTAGCTGCATAATGTCAGGGCCATCACTACTGATTGAAAAATACAGTAAATCCCCGTCAGATAATGCGAGTGGATTAGCAACCGCTTGTTGACCTTGAGTCAACTTGAACAAACGTTGTGTAGTTAAATCATAACGGTAGATATCCGTTGCCTGAGCTAATCCTGCAACAAAATAAAGCTGCTTGCCATCCGCACTCCAACTTGGTTGTGATAAGTATTGATATCCCTTAGGCATTGGTACAGCAAATGATTTTTGTCCATCAAGATCTTGTATATACAATTGCCAATTATGATTAAACTCAGTTTTAAGAAAGGCGAGTTGCTGTTGATTGGGGCTAACTACAGGATAATCGTAAACCGTTGCTAGACTTTTTTCGAATAATGGTTGAGCTTGACCGGTTTGTAAATCAACTCGCACTAACTCTGAGTAACCTCCTTTAACCTGTTCTCCATAAAGTGTTTGCCCATTATCTGCAATACTAAAGCGCCGCAGGCCAGCTAAATCAGTTAGTTTGGTAACTTCACCGGTTTGCCTATCCCAGCTAAATATATCTGATATACGCTGATTATCAATATTATCTACGTTGCTGTAGGCTGAAAAATACAGCACGTCGTCATTTAGCCATTGTGGGTTTTGAATACCCGCACGATTGATTTGATTCAAGACTTGCTTTTGCTTACGTTGAAACACCTTGGGTGGTTTATCAGCAACATCTTTAGGATCATCAGCGAGTAGCTCTTGTTGCTCTTGGTTAAACTCTTCTGCAGCTTTGAGGTTATCCTCAGTACTGTAGAGTTTTAACTGAGTCTTGCCGTCTTGATCACGCTCCACCACTGCAAGTTGCTCGCTATTTGGTGATAAAGCAGGACCACTAGCATAGTGATCTAACGCCAACCAAAGCTCACTAGTAAGTGACTGTTCACTTCTTTCTTTACTCATTGCTTGATAGGTATACTCAGCAATAAAACGTCGATACAACTTACTCGCAGAGTCACCAAAGACCCCTTCGAATGCGTCATCAAATTCGCGTTGCTTAACCCCTTGCATACGCGTCCAAACAGCATCAAGGGTTTGCTCTGAATAGTTTTTCTCTAGCCAAGCTAAAAATCGGGCGCCCATTAAATACGCCATAGAGCCAGCCATAAAGCCACCATCTGTACTATTCAACTGATCATAGCGGGGCAATGCACCTTGCTGAGCAAATTCGATTAAAATCGCCTCGCTGTAGTTATCAAATAACCGACCACGCCCCGTCATTTTCGATTCAAGTAATGTTGCGTAACCCTCTGCCACCCAGCGAGGCATCTCGCTGTGTGTTATATCGTATAAATCCCAAATATTCCTGAGCTCTTGACGCCATTTACTGCGGGTAGGTTGTGCTAAATGCACTAGATGAATATATTCGTGCAGTACCAGTAATTGCTGCCAACCACTATTATTTGAGATCACTGTATCTGACTGCGGTGGTGTAGTAAAAAGCGCCATCAATGGCTTATTTGAAACCGGTAATGCAAAACCATTAGCGGCATTGAGTGGATCAAACACCACCACATCAACCGCCTCATCTAAAGCACGGTTTTGTTGCTCAAGCACTTTGCTGCGGACGATTTCTAATTCATTGGCCGCAGAGCGTGCCCAATCTGCATTTTCTTGACTGTAATGAACATTAAAGTGTTCGGTATGAATAGTTTGCCATTGCACGGCGGCCTGTGTATGTGTGGCTAATAATAACGAAGTAGCGAGTAAGGTTTTTTTCATCATGTTCCCTGATCTCTTATTTTAAACCCATTATTGTCATAACTTAGTCTAAAAAGAGAGCATAAAAATGTAAGAAAACGTGAGTTACCGCTATTACGCTTTATAGCCTAATAAAATACCATCCTAAGAACTTGAAAGCGGTGAATTACATCCAACTTCGTTGATCCGATTCAGCTTGGCAGAGAATAAAGTCGATAATTTCATCGGCTTGCTCTGCTTTGATATAAGGCATAGTCGCTGTGCCCGCAGCGAGTTGTATAGACAAGCTCTTCAAACCACTTTTTCGCATAAAATAAGTGCTTACTGCGCGCGTGCTTTGCGCTTTATATAGTTCAAACACTCGATAATGCACACTTATCATGCCACTGCGAAACACTGCGTAATATCGCCCTTGATATTGATAAAAATAATAACCGTATCGTCGATATGATAAGTACACCAAGGAACTTAGTAATACAGCACAAAGCAGGCCATATACCGGGCTGTAACCTTGTCCTGCATAGCCCATAAATGCAATTAAAGCGCTCGGTAACAAAGCATAAAAGCATAGATTTTTGATCAGTAACGCTTTTTCGACACCTTTAAAGTTGAGTGCTTTAAAATCATCACCGGTTAAATTAAGCCAAGGATGTACCCACTGACAAACTTGTTTTACTTGCTCAAGTGAAAGCACTGGCATCACTAAGCTTTGTTTGCTCTTTGCGCCCGCGCTAAAGCCGCCGCTGGTTGCTTGCAAGCACTGCACGGTATAACGTTTAAGTAGTCGTGCAATTAGGTTTTGCTTAATCAGCAGCGATTGTACTTTATCAAGACTCACCGACAACTGATGACGCTCTAATAATCCAGCAATGCGTTTAAATTTTCCGGCCTGAAAGTAAAGCTGAAAATTATAAAAGCGGATTAATGACATTAATACCGATAATAAAACGACAACCAACACAACAAGCACAAGTATTGAAAACACAGCGAGTGCTGCAGCATCAACCAACACGCCCACTTCTTGCTGATAAAATGATTCTAGGCGATTGATCACCGCTTTTTCTAAAAACTCCAGCACAACATTCATAAAAGGCGCAAGCGCTGCTAATGCCAAAATAGCCATATTCGACATCAAGCCAAATTTTGCAACTTCTTTATTGCTCAGCAGCAAACATTGTTGTGGTTCGTTGGTATGTGTATCTTCAGGTTGCTGCTTAGCTGCAGTTTGTTGTTGGGTTTCTTTATAAGCCAATACTCGCTCGCGCATTTGCTCTGCATATAGCGATGTAACCCCGGGTAATACAGCCTCTTGGCTAGTGCTGCCAGCGGCATCAAAAATACAGTTAACCAAACCCAGAGGCTTAAAATAAAACGGTTCGGCAATATTAACATTCTGCACTCGCAAAAAGTTCAAGGTTAAACGCTCTTTTTTAAACACCCCTTTATTAAGTAATATTTCATGCTCATCAGTAATGCAAAAGCGAAAATTAATATAGTAAAAAAATGAATAAATTAACAAGCTAATAATCGCTACCGCTAATGCAACTTGCCCCCAAAACCACTTATTTTCAACTTGCGTAACAAACACAACCATAATAGGTAGTAAGTTAAATACACCGTCTTTGACAAATCGGAAAGCAAAATGCACGATAAAATAAACCAGTGACCAAGACGAAACACGCTGCCATTTCAAATTATCCATTTAACGACTCATCAGTAGCGAATACACTATCACCGGCTTGATTGCTGGTATTGTTAGATACTTGTTTTGCTTCAGTGTACTTTTGAATATACTGACGGATATTTTTACAATCATCATGACTTAAGCCACTAATGTTGAGATCGGCGCTCATTCCGCCAGCACTATACAAACGCAAGCTAGCCAAGCCCAGTTTTCGCTCCAAAGGGCCACGATGTATTTCTGTGTGCTGCACTCGTGAGAAAGGTAAAATCGTCACCTGCTGCCAAATAACGCCTTTGCGATAAGCTATATCATGCTCACGCATAGCAATTCCTTTAAGTCGCATACTGACAACGTTATAAGCTAGCGATAAAGCTAAAATAATTGGTAAACCAATCAGTAAGCTCGTTTGTGCCAGTGCTGCAAACTCCTGATTAAAAAAGCAAACAGCGCCTAATATTGCAGTTAATGGTAGATAAAACAGCAGCCAGTTAAGCTGAGCGTGCAGCAACGCTTTATCTGCCAGTGGCTTATATACTATTTGTTGATGTTGGGGTAAGACGTCCAGTTGGTGGTTTTCGAACACTTTTTTTCCTTAACAAGCCAACGATTTGATACGTTGGCTTTGATTTATAGCAAAGTTGCGGCCCTATATTACACCCAGCGAATGGTCGTCGCTAAGGTATGACTTTCGCCTGGCGCTACAATCGCACTATCATCCATTACATTTGCCGCTTCAAGGCACAACATTGTATGGTATTCATCATCAGCAAAATTAGATAAACGCTTAGACTTATCAATCCACGGGTTCCACAGCACACAAGAGCTGGAGTTTTCACGGCCGACTTCAATAATTCCATCCGGGGTAATAATACGCTGGATAACTGCGGCTTGGGTATAAACCATATCTGTTTCACGAGCAAAACCAACCAGTCCATCTTGATCAAACGGGCCTTCGCTAAACTCAATATATTTGGAACCTTGCAGCCCATCCACTTGAGTTTCTTCAATAGCAGGGGTTGGAAAATAAGTGTGCAGCGCTTGCGTGAAAGTAATAGTTTGGTTACTTAAATTAGTGGTTGTTAAACGCACTTCAAGCTGATTAGTTAGTATAAATTCAACCTTTAGCTTTGATTTGTGTGGCCAGTAGGTTTCATCAACTTGTGCCATTGGCAAGGTTAAGCTAACTCGAATTTCATCGTCTTGCTCTGCAACTTCATCTGCTCGCCATAAGCTCGTACGTGCTACACCGTGAATTGGCCACTCAGGATTTGGATTGACACCAAACCATGGCCAACAAATAGGAATACCACCACGTATACTTTTACCTTCTTGGTAATCTTCTTCGCTTGATACCCAAATTAATGGCTTTTTGCCACTTGGCGTGAATTCAGTGAGTTGTGCACCTTGTAGAAAAATTTTAGCGCTACAAAGCTCGCTTGCAACATTGATATATTCTAAACCAGTGTCAGTTTGTTCGATGCTTACAGATGGAGATAACTTCATTATACGTCCCATAAAAATGAAAAACCTATCTCACCTTACCCAATCCCCAACCAATTAGTAAATATTATTTAGTGAGTTTTTATGTCAAATTTACAATTTTTCACTCTGTCATGACTTATAGGTAAGCTCAGCACCAAAAACGTTTAATTAAATAATATGCAAATGAACTAAATTTAATTTCAACTCAAAACAAATAAAAAACAGCCACAGATCTGTGTAAAGCCAATAATACAGTATAAATCGACCTTATCTATTTGAACTCTATTTATTAGATGTGTAATATTTATTGATTGCGCGAGCGCCTTGACCGCAAACCATCTGCGAATGAGATAAAAATGAAAAAATATGACGAATTATTGGTTTCTTTACGTAAAGTGATCCGCGCGATCGACCTCCATTCTAAGCAGTTAAATAAAATCTCCGGCCTTACCGGTCCGCAGCTATTAATTATGACTGAAGTAGCACAAACTGATGGTATTACAGCCAGTCGCATTGCCCAAAATGTAAACCTGAGTCCTGCAACTGTAACTAATATCTTGGATCGCTTAGAAAACCGCGATTTAGTGACGCGTGTTCGCAGCCAATTAGACAAACGTCGAGTGAGTCTTTACCTCACTGCAAATGGTCAAACGATTCTGCAAGCAGCACCACAACCGTTACAAGAACACTTTATTGAAAAGTTCTCAGCCTTAGACGAGTGGGAACAAAGCCAGCTACTATCATCAATGCAGCGTATTGCTAATATGATGGATGCTCAAAGTATAGATGCAGCTCCTTTATTAGAAGTTGGTGTGCTGACCCGCGCCGCTGAAGGCAAACCCACCGAATAAATAGTTTATAAAATCATATTAAACAAATGATTACCCTAGAACGCATGGTTAGTTAACTTGGGTTAAAGGTACAATTAGTCTATTCTATACAGACCTATATCAAGAATAGCGATTTATCATGCTTAAACTATCAAAGTTAGCTTTCGCGACTATGCTAGGCGCAACAAGCAGCGCCTCATATGCTTCAGACATTGATGCTATGCAAGCTCAACTTTCTCAACTCCAACAACAGATGCAGCAACTGCAACAGCAGCTTGCGGCTGAAAAAGCAAAACAAGCTAAAGTTAATCAACAGCTTGAAGAACAGACCAAGACTATCGCAAAGCAAACTCAAGATAATACCGAAACAGCCCTATCCGGAGTTAAATTTGGTGGTGCAATTCGTACCAACTACAGTCACACCTCATATGATGACGGCAATAAAAACCGTGGTGGCGATTTTGATTTTGATATTTTCCGTTTAAATGTTTCTGGCGATATTGGTGGAGTGCTGATCGGCGGAGAGATCCGCTTTTTTGATTACATGACCGCAATAAAATCAGCATGGGCAGGCTATCAATTTACTGACGACTGGCAAGTGCAAGTAGGTATCACAAAAGTGCCGTTTGGTAATGATCCTTATAACTCCCATAACTATTTCTTTAGTGCAAACTACTACGTTGGTTTAGAAGACGATCATGATTTAGGCGTGATGTTTAAACGTAAAGTAGCTGATAACTGGCAGCTCGATTTAGGTTTTTTCAAAAATGACGAACTCGGTGGTGTCGATGGTTATGTTGAAGATCGCAGCCATCGCTATTCGTACGATATTGTTGGTAGTCGCACCGTCGACGAGGGTATTTATGCCGAACCGAGCAAAGGGCTTGGTGAGTATAATACCTTTGCCGGCCGCTACGCCTATTACTTTGAACACGGCAAAGGCATGACCACAGAAGTCGGAATATCAGGCTTGGCCGGTGGCTTACATGACGGCCAAGACCGCGCAGGAAGTTACAACGCATGGGCACTGCATGTAAACAGCGTTATCAATAATTGGAATATTCAGCTACAGCATGGCGAATATGACTACAATATCGATGACACTAATCGTATCGCGGTTGGCGCATATGGGTTTTATGACTCTATTGCGACCGATGCAACCACCAGTAGCTTTAATGTCGCTTACAGCGTACCGGTTGAATGGGGTCCAGTAAGCAACCTGCAATTTTATAATGATTACAGCGCGATCTATAACAAGTCTGATGACACTGCCGATACTTGGATGAATGTTACCGGGGTATCCGTCGCGGCTGGCGGCTTGTTCACTTACTTTGATTTAGTTCATGCCCGCAATCAAGCATTTGTAGGTGGCTCTGTTGCCGGTGATAGTAATGAAACCGAGCGTCGATTTAATATTAATATTGGCTATTACTTTTAATCTTTAAAGTCAGCCTGTAATTAGGGGGGTTAGTCTTAAGAGGTTACCCCCTCATAAACTCATCCTTCATAACGCTGTAAGCAATGACTGCAAGCAATTACATTCCCATCAACTCATAATAGGATATAAAAAGAACAGCGGCATCAGGTTGAATCGCAAGCTGAGGCGCTGAACGTGGCAGAGTATAACGTCATCGAGTACAATTAACTGACAATGCTGAGTAAACTAGCAGCATATTGTTTAACGTTGCTTGCCAAGCATTTAGCCGTTTTCAACTTTATCAGGCACAAGTCTATTCATGAATTTAAAAGTAATTTTAGCCACTTATAAAAGTATTGGCTATCAACTATTAGGACTAGCCTTGGTTGGGCTGGGAATTATAGGTATTGTTTTACCTGTGATGCCCACCACTATTTTTTTCATTTTGGCATTAGCGTGCTTTACTCGCTCGTCCCCAAAACTCGCTGCTTGGTTACTCAATCATCCTCGTTATGGCGTAACCTTACGCCATTGGCAAAAGTACAAAGTAGTACCCGTAAAGGCGAAGTGGTTTGCGGGTATTGGTATGTCACTTGGCTTTATTGTATTGCTGCTTTGTGCACCGCCGTGGTGGGTTTTACTGCTGGTAGCCTGCATCGAAATAGCGGTTATGATTTATTTACTCTCTCGCCCTTCAAAATACCTACCAATGTAAATTTCGTAAATAATGTTGTGATAACTAATGCAAATCATTACCATGTAGATAATATTGCTTAACTACTAAATTATTTATGCCGTTAATAAATAAACGAACTTTATATAGTACCAGTCGTGCGTTGCATATTTATCTATCAACAGCATTGCTGTTTTTGCTTATTTTATTTGCTGTCAGTGGGATTGTACTTAATCATGTTGATTGGCTAGAAGGCGATAAAAGTGATGGGCAACTAACCACATCACTCCCAAGTGCATTACTTGAGCAGGGCCAAGAAAACCTAGCAACCTTACCCATTTTATACCCTGAAATAGAAGCTTACTTAGCCAACCAATATGGCTTAACTAAAGTAAAAAGTATCGACTGGGAAAAAGAAGATGCACTCGTGATGCTCGACTACCCGCTGCCTGCAGGTTTTGCCTTCGCAGAACTTAATTTCATCAGTGGCGAACTGAATCTCGAATATCAAACTGGCGGCTTTTTAAGCTTAATTGGCGATTTACATAAAGGCCGTCATAGCGGCGAAGCATGGAGCTGGGTGATTGATATATCAGCCGTGTTAATGATTTTTTTTGCTATCACCGGGATGATTATTTTATTTCAAAATAGAAAAAAACGCTTAGTAGGAATATGGCTAACAGTGCTTGGGGTCGCAACACCAGCAGTCATTTATTTATGCTGGGTTCCGCAACTAAAAGGAGTGTCTTAATGCTAAAACTTAATACCTTAATAAGCGCTGTTGTTTTATTTACAGCAGCTTTGTTTCAACCTCATGCGAATGCCGCTGAACTTGAAATAGAACTAACCCTACCTGATCTAGACGTACAACCTTACCATCGACCTTATGTCGCGGTTTGGCTAGAAACCCCAGAGCGTAAGCATGTAACCACGGTTGCCTTATGGGTTGAAAAAGCAGAATGGTTTAAAGACTTACGCCAGTGGTGGCGTAAAGCCGGAAAAAGTGACGCTAACTTTGATGGTGTAACAGGTGCAACAAAGCGCCCAGGTACTTACACCATTAACTGGAATGGCACAGATCTAGATGGCAAAGCCGTAGCTGCAGGCAAGTATTTACTTAATTTAGAAGTCGTTCGCGAAGAAGGTGGCCGTGATTACACCCGTGTAGAACTTGATCTAAATAAAGACGGCAAGATCACCATCGATGGCACCAATGAATTTTCACAAAGCTTCGTCACCATTAAAAGTCAGTAAATGTAGCTGCTAAAACAATTTAAATAAGGAAAGACTATGAAAATCAATTTACTTAAAAGCGCATTTATCGGCGCACTTACTTTCACTGCCCTAGCATCTAGCTATGCCAATGCACATGCTCGCTGGTTAGTGCCTTCGCACACATCTCTTTCAGGCGACAAAGCACATTATGTGATGATCGATGCCAGTATTTCGAATGAAATTTTCGCACCAGATAAAGCATATCGTCCAGCACAAAAAGGCGCGGAATATGATGATAATCTGATTATGGCAATCGGCCCTGATGGCAAACCAGTTAGCGATAAAATTCGTGCATATTATCTGCAACGTAAAAATTCAGCGGCGGTAAAACTAGCTGGGGAAGGTACTTATCATATAACGATGAGCCAAGAACCACGACTAATGACTTTTTATAAAGATGCCAAAGGCGAACGTGGCCGTGTATTTGGCCCTAAAGACAGTAAAGATATCCCAGCTGATGCAACCGATATTAAAACCACAAAATCGATTGCAACGGTAGATACATTTGTAAGCCGCAACGGCACCTCAAAACCTGCGCTACTTGGTCAAGGCTTAGAGATCAGCGGCCCGACTCATCCTAATGATTTATTTGTTGGTGAAGAGGCACGTTTTCAGTTATTAAAAGACGGTAAACCTGCTGCCAACATAGAACTTGCCATCTTAAAAGGTGATACACGTTATCGTAACGAACGTGGCGAAGTTAAAGTAACCACAGATAAAAACGGCTTTTTCACTAACACATGGCAACACCCTGGACTATACCTTATTGAAGCAAGTGTGAGCGAAGGTTCAACTGAAAAAGGTATCGATAGCGTACGTTATTCATTATTTACTACCTTAGATGTAGCACCTGAATAAAACCCCTCATTAAAAATAAAGGCCAAGTAACTTAGCTTGGCCTACAACTCGAAATAAACACATAAACAACTTAGCGCCAAAATTTTTCTAAAATTTGAATTTAATTCTTTTATTTTCCCTCTTTTGGGTTCATATTATAAACAATTAAATTAACATAACTATAAAATATTTAACGGAAATAAATATTATGAAAAATGGACTTTATACCAATCTAATTCAAACCAGAAATAATCCTCATTTAAATTTAATAGCAAGCACTACAGGCTTAGCTTTACAGTACCACTAAACACAACAAAACCAACAACAAGGAAAGTAATATGAAATGGAGTTTTTTAATCCAGCTAGCTTTGATCCTAACTCTCACAGCCTGTGGCTCAGGAGGTGGTGACTCAGAAAAAAAACCAACCAATAAAGTCACTAACAATAAACCCGTTGCCATGATCAGTGCACCAACCGGTGAAATGCGGGTAAATACCGCGCTAACATTTAGCGGTACAAAAAGCAGCGATCCCGACGGCGATTCATTAGTTTATAAATGGCGCTTAACCACTGCAGACGGACAAAATGAGATCGCTCTTGCTGTTGATAATGAAAATAAAGTTGAAGTATCACTTGCTGAAGCAAAGAGTTATAAACTAATTTTAGTTGTGAGCGATGGCAAACTTTCGAGCGCCCCAGTTGAAAAATTAATTGAAATTAAAGCCGATCCAACGCAATTAATTGCTCATGCAGGACTTACTCAAACAGTAAAACAAGGTGATGTGGTTGCATTAAATGGTGCGCTAAGTAGCACATCTAACGGTGTAATAAATAAATACTTATGGCAGTTTACGGCAAAGCCTCTTACCAGCAATGCAATCATAGAAAATAATAATAGCGTTACCAGCAAATTCATTGCAGATAAAACAGGTGCTTACGCAATAAAGCTAACCATTACTAATTCACTGGGCGAAACAGCAAGCAACGAGGTAATGATAAAAAGTGAGTCTTTATACGAAAATTCAGCTCCTCAAGCGGTTATTAAAGTACAAAATAAAACCGTCGCTCCTCGCAGCATAGTCACATTAGATGGCAAGCAAAGCAGTGACCCTGATCAAGGTGATACACTAAGTTATCTGTGGACTATTACCGCACAACCTGCCGATAGCAACCCGACACTCACTGATAACTTAAGCAATACCGCAGGCTTCTCTTCTTTAGACCTCGGTGAGTACACGCTCTCACTAACAGTTAAAGATCAATATGGTGAAACTGATACCGCCACAGTTACTTTAACTGTAGAGATAGCAAATCAAGCTCCTATTGCACAACTTGTAGCTGAGAGAAACATTAACTTAGCTGAAACTATTACTCTGCAATGCGAACAATGCAACGATCCTGAAGGGCAACCCTTAAGCTACCTTTGGCAGATAAAAAGCAGACCTGAGAATAGTAAAGCGCAGCTAATCCAAGGTACGACAGCAACCCCTTCTATCAGTGCTGATATTGAAGGTGATTATGTGATCACATTAATCGTATCAGACGGACAGCTTAATTCTGAGCAAGTAATAAGCGTTCTTCACGCTCAAGCCAATGCAAAACCAACAGCGATTATTGCTGATGTAGCACCTATTTTAGTCGATGAAGAAATTCAACTTGATGGCTCACAAAGCACAGATCCTGAAGGCAAAGAGCTTACCTACCAGTGGGAAATTTTATCGCCATTAGGACGTGCTACGCTTTCTAACACAGACGTTGCTAAACCTTACTTTAAAGCATCAGGTGCAGGAAGTTTTGTTATTTCGTTACGTACCAATGATGGTAATAAAGACTCCGATACGCAAACAATCACTATCATAGTTAGAGACAATGCAAAGCCAGTCATTATTTCTAAAGGCGAACAATTACGTCAGGCTTTTGTTGGTAATATAGTAACATTTGATGTTAGCCAAAGTTACGACCCTGAAGAGACCAATCTTAATTATACTTGGGGGCTTACCAAGCCTAATGAGTCAAATGCAGCACTGGTAAACATAAAAGATGGCGTCGCTGAATTTACCCCTGATATTATAGGTAGCTATAATGTTACTGTTACTGTTACTGATGCTGAGGGCAATGCAGCTGTAATGGAGTTTGCGATCTCTGCTACCGATCCCGCTTTACTAACAGGCATAGTTAAAGGACAAATTACCAACGTAGCTAAAGTTGGTATCAATAACGCTATACTGATGATAAATGGTAAGCAGCATACTACAAATAGCAGCGGCTTCTTTGAGGCAATAGTTAGTGTTGAACAGGGCGCAACTGTTAGTATTTCTACAGCAGATGAAAGACTGGCAACTAGCGAGTATAGTTCAGCAGCGATAACACAAAATGATTTTATCATTAATATTAATCAAACAAGCCTACCGGTTTTTCAAGATGTAGAAGTCTCTGTATTCGTCTGTCCTGATTTTACTGGACCCGACACCGTAAATCTGCGCTTTAAAATGATCGATACTATTTTAACGTCGAATAGTTTTCAGGCTCAGTATGATGAAACCAAGCCTTTGATATTACAAAAAAGTAATAACACATATCTAGATAGCACACTAAATATTGCACTCCCTGTAACTGCAACATATGAAATAACCGTGGTTGAAGACAATGTGCGCAATACATCTTATTCAAGTACTGCTATTTACTACTCTCAGTCGCCCCCAAACTTAGCGATAATCACCATTTGTAATAATTAGAAAAAACTAAGCCACTTCACGCGTGTTGAAGTGGCTTAGCGTACCTTCCAGATCCAATCTAAAGAATATTAAGAACAACCCTAAATTTGGTATTTTTGACCACTTATTCGCTATACTTATCTGATAATAAAAATAAAAACCAATAAAAACAAATCATTAAATTTTGGCTTTGTTTTTGCTATAAATTAGCAAATCGTAAAATATAATTAACAATGAGAAAATAAATAATGATCAACAAACCTCTTTCTTTGCTAGCCAAAGCCCTTCCTATTGCCACTAGCCTATTGTTTCTCAGTGGCTGTATTGTGCATGTTTCAACCTCGTCAGCCAATATACAACAACAGCAGCAACGCTCAATATCAGCGTCACAATTACAGCAACTAAGTATTAATGCTGAGGCGGGTTCACTTAAAGTGATCGGCTCAACCACAGCAACTAACATCAGCGTAGATGCCACTATTTATACAGCAAAAAGTGATGACCCTTACATACTTACTCTGGAACAAAAAGGCGATAAAGCCGTACTTATAGCAAAAAATTATAGTTCATCAGGAATAGTGGTATATCAAGGTAATTCACCCAGTATTGATTTAGTTATTACTGTGCCAAGCTCATTTAACCTTGAGATTGACGATGACTCTGGCGATATAGATATTGCTGGTGTACTAGGTAATATCATTATAGATGACGACTCAGGGAGCATTCGTATTGATCAAGGTCATCACGTCACAATTGACGATGATTCAGGGGATATCGATCTGCAAAATATTACTGGTAATGTAGAGATCAGTGATGACTCTGGCAGTATTACTGCACGTAACGTTGCTGGCAATATGACTATTGAAGATGATTCGGGTGATATAACCCTTACTAATATCACTGGCAGCGTAGATATTGACGATAACTCTGGCAGCATCAATGCCAAAACTCTAGGCAGTTACATCACCATTGAAGATGAATCGGGTGATATTTATGTTGAACATGTAAATGGCCTAGTCACCATTGAGGATGGCTCAGGCAGTATTCGTGTTAACGACAGTAAAGGTCTCACCATCATTGACGCTGGCTCTGGTGATTTGAGCATCGATAATATCAACGGCCCAGTAAAACTTAACTAACTCTTGATGTAAAACGGCCAAGTAATTGGCCGTTTTTTACTGTCTAATTTTGTGTTGTCGGTCGTGTGATCACAACAACTGCTATGTTTTGCTAATCGCAAATACCCTCAGCGTCTTATCGCAATGCTTGATGAGCGTAAATGTGTCGTCGCTAGTTTCCCTACCTGCGGTATTTTGCATTAAAAACATCAACAAGTAATAGTAAGCACTGTTTACTACGCATAAAGCTCCTTTTAGTGCCATACAACACACCATTAAAATTCTTTAAAAAAGAATGTTAATGCCTATTTTTACTAATTTTCGTTCTTTTAACCTGAGTATATTATTAATCAAGCATCAATAGTGACACTCGAAATTAAGTGATCATCTATTGTTAGGGCTATAACTTATGTATTCAATTAATCGAATCAACGTGACTCTGCTTGGTCACCTTTAAGGAGCAAAACATGGCTAAAATACTCAACCCAACTGAACATGATATTGGTGGCTTAAACGTAAAGCGCGTACTGCCTAATTTTGATAAAAAAATGGTGGGACCATTTATCTTTTTTGATCACATGGGACCAAACGATTTTCCTGTTGGCCAAGGGATCAATGTTCGCCCTCACCCGCACATAGGCTTATCAACACTCACTTATTTATTTCGCGGCAGCATTTTACATCGCGACTCGCTAGGTAATAATTTAGAAATCCACCCAGGCGATGTGAACTGGATGACGGCAGGTAAAGGCATTGTTCACTCAGAACGAGAAAGCTTTGAAGTGCGCGCTAACCCGCATCATATTGACGGCTTACAATGCTGGATTGCGCTACCAGAAAATATGACTGAGATTGAGCCTTCATTCACCCATATAAAAAAACAGCAACTACCACACATAATTCATGAAGGTATCATGATGCGCTTAATTGTTGGTGAAGCTTACGGATTAAGCTCCCCAGTTAAAACCTACTCCCCCATGTTTTATATTGATGTGGTTGGCAGCGCCAATAGTCAAATTAAGTCGCCTAACCCACAGCAAGAAACCGCGTTATATGTTATTTATGGAAGCGTTACCGTGGGTCAACAGGATTATCAAGCAGGTGATTTTATCCTACTTGATAACCTCGATACTGATATTCACTTTGCCAGTGATGCACGCTTTATTTTGCTCGGTGGCGATAAATTTGAAAAAGTCCCATACTTGCATTGGAACTTTGTTGCTTATAGCAAAGAACGCTTAGAGCAGGCAAAACAAGACTGGCAAACTCAACGTTTCCCAAAAATCTCTGGTGACGATAAAGAATTTATTCCGCTATAGTAAACAGTATTTTAAGGCATAATAAGTTAGCCAGTATTAGCAAAGGACAACTATGTTAGAGATCGCATTAATTTATTTAGCCGCAGCCATTGTTGCGGTGCCTATCGCAAAACGCCTTGGGTTAGGCTCCGTACTCGGCTATTTGCTGGCAGGTATTTTAATTGGCCCGTATTTGCTGGGGTTAGTGGGCGATCAAACGTCTGTTATGCACTTTGCTGAATTTGGTGTAGTAATGATGCTGTTTTTAGTCGGCCTTGAACTACAACCAGCAAGGCTTTGGAAGTTACGCCACTCTATTTTAGGGCTTGGGGGTTTGCAAGTAACCCTAACAGCCGCGGTAATTTTTGCAATTTGTTATTGGTTTATGGCCATGCATTGGCAAACAGCACTAGCAATTGGTTTAATGCTCGCGCTTTCTTCAACAGCAATTGTGCTACAAAGCCTGGAAGAAAAAGGTTGGCTGAAAAATGAAGCCGGCCAAAATGCGTTTTCGGTACTGCTATTTCAAGATATTGCCGTTATTCCTATTTTAGCATTACTACCATTATTGGCGTTTGAGCCAATGTTAAATGCCACCAGCACGCATAATTCGCTAACTGCTGATTGGCCAGTTTGGGGGCAAGTAACCGCCTCAGTAACAGTGATCGCGGCAATTATTTTAGCTGGTAAGTATATTTCTGCGCCGCTATTTAGGTACATTGCTGAAACCAGAATGCGGGAAATATTCACTGTATTTGCGTTATTTTTAGTGGTAGCGATTGCGCTGATTATGCAAAATGTTGGCTTATCTCCAGCGTTAGGGACTTTTTTAGCTGGTGTGGTACTGGCAGAAAGTGAATTTCGTCATGAGTTAGAGGCCGATATAGAACCCTTTAAAGGACTGTTATTAGGATTGTTTTTTGTCGCTGTCGGTGCCTCTATCGACTTTGCATTGTTATTTAATCAATTTACTTTAGTGGTTACATTGGTTGCCGCTTTAATTGTTGTAAAGGCCGCTGTTTTGTATGCCTTAGCACGAACTTTTAAAATTCATCATACCCAGCAACTGTTATTCACTTTAGCCTTAGCACAAGGTGGTGAGTTTGCTTTTGTGCTCCTGACGATGACTAATACATTGCAAATTTTAACCCCAGAACAAAGCAACTTAACCACCTTAGTCGTGGCCATCTCAATGTTAATAGCCCCTTTACTATTAATGCTTTACGACACATTACAAAAACGTAGCAACACAACAACAAAACCTGAGTTTGATAAACCAGAGCAGATAAGCCCAGCCAAACACGTAATCATTGCTGGGTACGGCCGTTTTGGACAAATTATGGGGCGCTTACTGAGCACCCAAGGGTATGATATTAGTGTCCTTGATCACAGTCCTAGCCAAATTGATCTGCTGCGCCGCTTTGGTAATACGGTGCATTATGGTGATGCAGCACGTAAAGAACTACTCGAAGCCGCTGGAGCTGATACCGCACAATTACTGGTTATTGCTATTGATAATGCCGACAAAACTCTCGAAATAGTTAAACTTGTCCGCAAACACTTTCCGCACTTAAAGATTGTGGCGCGCGCTAAAGATCGTCGCCATGCTTACCAATTACTTAATTTGCACGTTGATGCGTTTAACCGAGAAACCGTTGACTCTGCCATCAACCTTGCCGTTGAAACCCTAGAACTATTAGGAAATTCAAAAGAAGACTCGCAGCGCGCAGGACACTTATTTAGAGAGCACGATCGTGCCTCAGTACTGCAACTAGCAAAACTGTGGGGCGATGATCACAGTTATGGTGTAGCTGTACGCCAACGTACTGAAGATCTAAAACAAGTACTCAATCAAGATAAACGTGCCAGAGAATCACTCAATACCTGTGACCAAGGTGACTGCGAGGACAACCATAAAGATGCTTAAAATAACTTTAGAGCAATGGCGTATGTTTAGGGCTGTGGTTGAACATGGCGGTTTTAATCAAGCATCACTAAAAATTTATAAAAGCCAATCAAGTATTCACAATGCTGTTGGTAAAATTGAGACCGCTTTAGGTGTTAAGTTATTTACTATTGAAGGACGTAAAACCGTGATCACCGAAGCTGGTGAGATGATGATGCGCCGCGCTAATTACCTACTCGATGAAGCCGCCAAAATAGAAGCAATTGGGCAGACTCTCAGTGAGGGGATTGAAAGCAAATTACGTATTGCTGTTGATGAAGTTTTTCCGCAAGCACTGCTTTATAAAGTACTCAACAATACCTCGGCAATGTATCCATTATTACGTATTGAATTATACGAATCAGTACTGACTGGCGCGAATGAATTACTAGAGAACACCAGTGCCGATATTGCAATATCGGGATTCACTGGCAAAGCCGGGTTTAGTGAAGAGTTGTGCAATATCGAGTTTACTGCTGTTGCGCACCCAGATCATGCGTTACATAGCATCACCCGACCTATCACCCTTGAAGATTTAAAATCGCACCGACAAATTGTGGTACGCGATTCAGCCTTACACAATAAACAAGACGGTGGCTGGTTAGGTGCCGACCAGCGCTGGACAGTAAGCCATATGCGGACTTCCATTGATATGATCAGCAACGGCTTAGGCTTTGCTTGGCTACCTAGCACAGCGATTACCAATCAGTTAGCACAAAATCGGCTCAAGCCCCTTAATCTTAGCCACAATAGTAAGCGCAGTGCCATGCTACATTTACTATTTAAAGACGGTGATCGCCTTGGCCCGGCAGCGCGCACATTCATTGGCGAGTTACGATATCAAGTAATGCAGGCTGATCTTGATTGCTAATCAAGGGCTTTCATTCTATTAATTAGAACAAATAGTCCTTTTAAAAGCGATTTTAATCTTCCTTATAAAACTTATACTGCTATTCAAATTAGCGTTTAATCAGGAGTTAAGTTATGCACTACATACGCAAAGCCAGCGAGCGCGGCCAAGTTGATCTTGGTTGGTTACAAAGTCAGCATAGTTTTTCATTTGGCCATTACCATGATCTAAAACACATGGGGGTGTCAGTACTTAGAGTGATCAACGAAGATAAAGTACTTGCAGGCCAAGGCTTTGGCACTCACGGACACCGAGATATGGAAATAATTTCCTATGTCATTTCAGGCGCATTAAAACACCAAGACAGCACTGGTAATGAATACATTGTTCCTGCTGGTGACGTGCAACGGATGAGTGCCGGTAGTGGCATTATGCACAGCGAATATAATGCTTCAAATTCAGCAACAGCGCACTTTTTACAAATTTGGATACAACCCAAATTGCGTGGTATAGCCCCTAGCTATGAGCAAAAAAGTATTCCGCAAACAACTCAGCTTACACCACTTGTTACACCAAATGGCGAACACGGCAGCGTGAGCATCAACCAAGATGCTAGTATCTATCGTTTAAAACTTGATGCGGGTCAATCGCATACATTGCAAACAGCGGATAGAAAAGGTTATTTGCATATTATCTGCGGGCATATAGACGCAAACAAGCAAAATTTTAGTAACGGCGATGCCTTTGCACTAAATCGCAATGAACGGGTAATATTAACAGCCACCAGCAGCTTAGAAGCGCTGTGGTTTGATCTACCAGCATAAAGTAAATAATCAGTAAGTAGAAAAACCAATGACAGTAACAACCCTCTCTATCATCGCATTTGTCGTATTGCTCACCGGCGTGTCAAAATCAGGCTTTGCAGGAGCGCTTGGAGTGTTTAGTGTCCCTTTACTAATGCTAGTGATGCCCCCCGTTGCCGCAATCGGTTTGATGCTACCGGTACTTATTGTTGCCGATGTCTTTAGTTTAAAAAGTTACTGGCAACAATGGGATATACAGCAACTTAAACGCTTACTACCGGGTTTATTGGTAGGCGTAGTTATTGCACATGCGTTAATTGGCTGGTTAGATGCGGCGTTTATAAAAACAGCGATTGCTATTTTATGTATAGTGTTTGCTATTCGCAGTTTAGCCTTTAGCAAGTTTACTTTGAATGCCTTAAATAGCCGTTTAGGTGCCTTCTCTATGGGCGGTTTAGCCGGTATTGTAAGTACCTTAGTACATGCTGGCGGCCCACCTTTAATAATGTATTTCAGTACCATTAAGTTACCACCGAAACGATTTGTCGCAACTGTGGCGATTATTTTTGCGATGATGAATGCCGTCAAGCTTATTGGCTTTATTAGTCTGGGTTTAATCGAAATAAAGTGGGCATTAATTGCACTTGCCAGCTTGCCGATTGCTTTTTGTGGTAATCGTTTAGGGATCTGGTTGCAGGGCAAACTCAATACTTCACAGTTTCTGAAAATAATGAATGTACTACTCTTGTTGCTGGGTATTTGGTTGTTAGTGATGTGATCTGGCTAGTTAAACATTTCGTAGTTAGGTAAACTGATTCAACAAACGCTATTTAAGGCTCTATTTTGTTAAATAACCAACCACTTCGTAAACCCTTCTCTGTACTGGTTGTTATTTATAAAAAAAATAAAGACTGTTTACTGATCCAACGTACCGATGATGCTAACTTTTGGCAATCAGTCACCGGCGGGATTGATGAAGGCGAAACGCCTATTGTGACAGCTTACCGTGAGCTATTAGAAGAAACAGGGATAGATGCCCGCGCACTGGGTTTAACAATACGTGATCACCAAAAAACCAATCAATATACCATTAGAGAGTCATGGCGACACCGCTATCAAGCCAATGCGTTAATTAATACTGAGTATGTTTTTAGTATTTGCGTACCCGATGATATCGCCATTACTTTAGATCCGAATGAGCACACTGATTTTATTTGGCTAACGCAACAACAAGCGGCTGACAAAGCCTGGTCGCCAAGTAATCGCGATGAAATCTTGGCGTTATAGTTTATTTAATTGTTATCAATTAGGTTAACTGCTTACTTGTAGCACTTATTGAAACAACAAGCCCATATTGATTGCTTGTGGCAACCACATCATTGCGTCTGAGGTTAACTCATCGCTAGAAACCTCTAGCTGTAATGCTGTTTGCTTAATCGCCATATTAAAGCTACTTCCTTGTATACAAAAACCGAGTAGCAAATACTGCCAATGAGCTAAAGACCAGACTCTAAATCTATAATGTATACGTGTTAAAGCAAGGTAACATGGTTGCTGAATAGGTAAAATCAACTCATCAGGCATTACTTCTAATTTTGCTATGCAGGCTTCAATTTGTGAAATGAGCTCTAAAATAGGGTAATCTAATGTTATTACTCGCAAACAAGGCGCCGCTTGAATATCAGTATTATTTACTAAACACGTGAGCATTTGCTGTTCGATAGAAAGCTCGGTTGCCGTTACATTTTTTTCAAGACCTTGGGCTACTAACACCTCAGACTTGGTGCGTTCAAATAAGGCTATTTGAGCAGGTAAATCGACCATAGTTTGTTGAGCAACATCGATTATACCTTGTGGTTTAGTTTGTGCTAAAAATTCGGCGAATTGCTCACCTAAATAATATAGACTCCAACTTTTAGAAGGCACCGTCACAATAAATGCTTTAGCAAATGTGGAAAATAACGTATCTCCCATATACTGCGCCAACAATGAAAACTCACAACGTAAACAATCCACAAGCCTTAGCACATAACCTGCAGCGTAAATATCTACTCGCTGCTGGGCTGAAATTTTATCTGTACTTTTAATTAGCGTATCAAGCATAACGCCATCATGCGCATATGCCTGTAAGAGTTTATCATCCAAATCACCACGAACAATTAATACTGTTTGCAACCAATGCTGCACTTGCCTCAATGAATGTTCACTCATAATTTCTCTTTAGCTAAAACCAGCGGTGTAGAAATACAACCTTGTTGGTGGTTATTTTGTACTGGAGCATGAGGAATTTGACCCGCTAATACAGTTTTAGCTTTGTTTAACTCAGCGACTAATTCAGGAAACGCAGGAATATTTGCATCCCATTCCAGTAAAGTCGAGACAGGCCCACATAAAGATTGCGCGAGTTGATACAATTCCCATACAGGTTCAGGAACTGGTTTATCATGGGTATCTATCAAACAATGCCCGCTGAGTGTTGGCCCCGCCAAATGCATTTGCACAATACTTTTAAGCGGTAAGTTTTTTATATATGTCCTTGGGCAAAAACCGTGATTATACGCCGACACATAAACATTATTAACGTCTAGCAGCATAGCACACTGTGTTTGTTCGACCAGCTGCGTAAAAAACTCCGGCTCCGTGAGCGACGAGTTTTGAAACTCTAAATAAGTAGAGGGGTTCTCCAGCACTAATGGCCGCTGTAAAAAGTCTTGTACCTGATTAACCCGGTTAATAACATGCTTTAAGCTTTCCTCAGTAAGCGGCATAGGTAGTAAATCGTGGCTATTTACTCCTGCAAAGCCTGTCCAACATAGATGATCTGATATCCACGCTGGTTTTACAAAATCCGCCAATGCTTTTAACTTTTCTAAATAGTCAAAATCAAGCGCAGAGCTACTGCCTATATTCATAGACACACCATGCATAACAATAGGGAAATCAGCCATCAATTGTTCTAATACATGACGGCCATAGCCATAATTATCGATGTAATTTTCACTAATGATCTCAAACCAATCAACCCCTGTTACTGGTTTTTGCATTAAGTACGGATAATGCTCACTGCGCAACCCCAAACCAAAGCCTAGCGGGTTTATTTGCTCAATAGCAGAAGCAGCAAAAGGCTGCTTCTGTATGTATGATGTCATGTATTCAATCCAATTAAGTTGAAGGCGGAAGCGCTAAGCGAATATCATCTGCAGGTGGCGGCGTAGTTTGCACTCCTTTTGCATTACAATAGGCCTGCCACGCGATACTGTAAACCGCATCACCTTCTTTAAATGGCATTTGCTCTAGAACTTTACCTGTTTCTGGGTCGGTATATGGTTTAGCCGTAGATGCATAGTCTGGTCCATCACCAAATTCAAATAATTGCATCTGGGGTTTTGCTGATGGCTCTTTTGGGAATAGCTGCGAGGCAGAAATCGGCACAGCACAACCACCTAAATTATTACATTTGTTATTTGCAGGAGCGCTAAATGGACCATCAGCAGGGGCGCTACCACCACAGCTTCCTCCCGGTGTTGTGCTATGCACAAACCCACACCCACCTTGCGCTTTGCAATTGTTCGAACCTTTACAGCTGTGGAACACTGTTGCGGGAGGTAAATTATTTGAATTTTCTTTTGTATAATCCATACCTTGGCACGCATGGTATAAAACATCCTTAGACATATCCGCAATACCCGCAACCAGATCTGGAGCCTGCCCTGTTGTAGCCCAACAAATAGATACTCGATCGCCCGAACCACCCATTGCAGGACCTGGAAACTCAGTCGTTTTACCACCCCAATAGCGATCCAATGCTGTGGTAAGTCCTTTTAAAGTGCCAACCGCTGATTCACTAAAAATTTGATGTGTTTGTGCACGACGTTCAGGGCTAGAAAACAAATTATTCAATGCTTTTTCTACATCAACTACAGCAGGTAAATCTGGGTGCTTATGCTTAGCCTTATCGCCACCTTGCGGGTTAAGCATTGCTACTGTAAATTTACCGCACAAGTTATGCCACGTTTGCCAGGTCATATACACTTGGGCCGCGTTGTTATCACTGTAAGATTGACCCTCTTGGTATTCATATTGAATAATCAAATCAAGTACATCAGCAAAGGTAATAAAATGATCTTTTTTAGTATTTGTAATACGTGCGCATGCAATACCAGATACAGGAAGTGGCTTTTGCCCAGCGCTATCCGCTGGGTAATCTTCTTTTAGGTTATCAGCATTAGGTTGAAACTTAGCAGCGACCTGATGATCATCTGCCTCAATCGGTGTGCTTTTCAATGCTACCGTTTGTTGCTGCAAATACGTTATTACCCAACTCTCTGCCGCCCAGCGGCTGCAGATTTCAGAAACAACACCTTTACCTTCACCTTGATCCGTTATTGCATTGATATTATTAACAATTTCAATTTTTAACTTATCTAGATCATTACTTTCATTGATTGAACCATTAATCCCCGGGTATTGCGGTTTATATTCGGCTGAGTCACGAGTATTAAAGTAATCACGTTGCACGGAATCAGGTTTAGCTGGATTCACCAAAATATCAATTAAGCTACTACCATCCTCATACACAATTTCAAGATAGTCCCAATAACAGCAATACATATGCCCGATAGAACCAAACATAGGTAAATCAACTTCTGTATCTGTTGCTTTAAACCAATCAAAAGGAGCTGTTTCAAAGTATTTAGGGCGAACGCCATCTAAATCTTTATTGATTATTAATTTTTTTGCACTTTCCTCGGTTTCTTCAATCAATAAAAACAGTAAAGCCTGCTCTTTTGTCAATGCCGCTGCATTGACTCGCATATCTTGTAGTGTTTGACCCTGAAAGTGAGTTGTAAAGTATTCTTTCACTTTAGGGCTAAGTTTTGATAAATCACGGCTGCAGTCTTTAAAATCTAAGATATGCGGGATTTGCGTTGTATCGTCATAACAATGCCAACCAAACTTTTCTGTTTGCAGTGCATTACTGGTAAATGAAGGAGTTAGATTTAGTTTACTGGCGATATTAGAAGCCAACTGTAAATGCAGCATTTCTTCTATAAACACACTATAAACAGCATTAAACGCCTGTTCATTTACGCTCAGTGGCTTGCTGGGTTTTGGCGTTGGAGTAATATCTAATTTTGCTATTCGTTCATTAGGAATAAAGCCTGCTGTTGCCCCTAACCCAGGCCATAAACGCTCGGGATACAAGCCTTCATCCCCACCTATTGCATGCATGCCTTGTATTGAATACAGACCTGTCATATATAACGGGATGGTAAATAACTCAACGTTAATCGCAGCTTGTGCGATGGCTTTTATACACGCAATATCAGCGTCTTTGTAACTTACGGGACGCTCTTTAATTTTTTTGTATTGTTTGATGCTGACTTTAAGATCAAGATCGAGGTTAATCCTTACCGCCTTTTGTGCACTCTGCATTTTCAATTGCTCCATGATGACAGTTATATGCGACCAAGAAACTTGTCGCGTAAGTCAAATGAGTGTAGAAGGTTTCATCAGCGATGCAGTATTACAATACATTACAAAAGTAGATATTTGGTACAGAAGTAAAACTAATACTTTATTCAAAAACAGTAAAAAGCGCGTTGATAAGCACATTAAAGTGGCGTCCGTTCACCCAACAAGCATTATGCTGTTTCGGCTCAGTAATATCGTTTACCCGCTAGTAGCAATCATTTTACTGCGAATATTTACCTCTATCGGCATCATTGTAGATTTGCAAGTAAGATTTAATACTGAATACCCTTGTTATACCCAGCCCCAAAAGCTAGGTATAACAAGTGGATAAATAGCCGGCGCTATAACCGCTGTTTGTTACTATAAATACTTTAACCAAGGTTTATTTGCTTTGCGCTTATAGTGACTAAATGCCTTAGTTGGCCAATATAAAGTAACGGCTAACACAACCGTAATTAACCAAATCCATGTAATATCATTTACGGCAAAATATGCACCATGATTAGCACCAAAAATAGCACTGCAAATTGTGTATAAAATCAATAAAACGTAAAGATGAAAAATATAAAAGAACATCGGCACCGAGCCATACACTCTTAAAGCATTACTAAAGCGATTTAACGGACGCTCAAAAAACCATAAGCCAAAAAACATCAGCGCTAAAGTGATTAATAAAAAGCTCAGTGAAGGTGGATATTTGGTAACGTTAAATATCGACATAGCCGTTTGCACTGCTGTTGAAAACTGCTGCCAAGGTAGCGTTTCGCCATAGATATTTAAGCCGCGTAAAATAGCAAATAACGCTATACACGCTAAGCCCAAACCAATCAGCCACTGTTTACGATCTTCACTGTCTCGATTATGTGCGTACAGTGGGCCTGCGCAGTAACCAAGTAATATAACCCCAATCCAAGGTAATACTGGGTAACTGATTTTGACATTAACTAAACCACCTTCAGAGATAAAGCCGCGATCGTGCAGAATAGTCCATAAGGTATAACCCCACTCATCAGGACTGAAGGTAATTGGTGTGAGTAAGTTATGGCCAAAAACGATCAATAAACCCAATGCTAACAATAGTCGTTGCGGTAAGTTAATTAGTAATGCCAGAGCCAACATACACAGGCCAATAGCCCATATCACTTGTAGAAAAATAGTCGGGATAAACCAAATCCACAAAAAGCAAATAACCGTAACTTCAAGGGCAATTAAAAACAACCCCCGCTTAACTAAAAAACTACGTGCAGAGCGTACTTTACCTGAGCTTGGGTGGCTATAAAGCCACGCCGAAAGCCCTGTTAAAAAGATAAAGGTTGGCGCGCAAAAGTGCGCTGCAAAACGGCTCCAAAACAGCCCTGGAGAGGTAACGTCAACATCCATTGGGTCTAATACCGACATTTGCGAGAAAAAACGCTCTCGCACATGATCAAGTAACATTAATAAGATAACCACGCCACGCATGATATCGATGCTATGAATACGGTTTTTAACTTGTTCAGAAGTCATATGTTATACCCAATTTAAACTGTGTTGGTGCACCAGGGTAGGCCCATAATGCATTGTAGCTACTGGCTATGTAGCTTTCATCAAATACATTATCAACATTAAGTGAAACATTTGTCCGTTCAGTCGCCTGCCATTGAGCAAATAAACCCACCAGCTGATAACTTGGTAAGTTAAAAGATAAGTTTACTGGGTCGCCTAGTCGCTCTGAAATATATTGATAATGACCACCAAATTTAATGTCTTGCTCAAGTACACGGGTATTGTGATTTAAAGAAAGCGAAAAATTATTTTTTGGTACGTTAACTAACGGGCTACCTTTAGGAATAGGCTCTAACCAATCAACATTAATCATGTCTTTGGCTGTTTCAGCCTTTACGTAAGCATACGAAAGTGTGTACTGAGTGTTTTCACCTAAACTACCAGTCAGATCAACCTCAATACCTTTACTGGTTACTTTACCAATAGGTTTTGAATAACCCTTATCGTCAGCCACCAACATGTTGCCTTTGCTAGCATCAAATAAAGCGATGGTACCGCTAACGTTGTCAAAGCCGAACTTCACACCCACTTCAAAGGAATCACTTTCTTCAAAACCAAACGATTTACCCTGAGCGTCAGTACCACTTAAAGGTATAAACCCTTCGGAATAGCTGGTATAAAGGTTAATCGCATCATTTAGCTCATATACCATGCCTAGCCGTGGGCTAAGTCGATTCATCGTGCTATCTGAAGCAACACCTGACTTAGTCTCGAAAATATTCTGCTCAATTTCATCAAACCGCAATCCCAGCATTAATTTAAAACGCTCGGTAAGGTCTAACTGATCTTGTACATAAATACCGTATGCCTTTTGCTTTTCATTGTTTTCATACAGTTGCGCAACATCGGGGCCTTGCCCTTCACTGTAGTTTGGCTGATAAATATTTAATGTGTACGTATCTTTACCACCACGATAACGATAAAGCCCAGTGCGAAGCTCATAGTCATACCCATCAACACCAATCAAAACATGGTTAGTGATATCAGCAAGATCAAAATGACCACTTAATTCTGCGCGTACTGACAAATCATCAGAGTAATAATCTCTATAACGGTGTTGACGCGTAAGCATAGGATTATCTAAAGACAAAGTCTGTCTTGAAGGAGATAGTTCAGCATCAGACGAAAAACCTGTTAACGTAGCGGTACGATGGTTAGCGCCCAATAAGAGTGACCAGTCGCGATTAAAGTCATAGTCATAATTAAGTTGGTGTCCGCGAGAGTGCACTTTAGTTGGCGCATCATTAGGGTTACCTAAAAAACGGCTTCTAGGTACGGTGTCAAAATTATCGTTAAGTACAACAATACCTCGGTCATACATTTGCTGCTGGTCAACGTACTCAAACTCATACGTTAATGACGATTTATCATTGATGCTGTAATACACCGAAGGCGTGATCACAAACTTATCATGATGTACGTGATCTCGAAAACTGTCACTATCTTGCCATGCACCATTAATTCGAAATGCAATATCTTCAGTTAGGCCGTTAGTGTAATCACCTTGCACACGTTTATGATCATCACTGCCAAGTTCAGCTTTTAACTGGCCTTGCTGATAGAACTGTGGTTTTTTAGTAATGATATTAATTGTACCGCCTGGTTCAGAGCGACCATAGAGTGCAGAACCAGGACCTTTTAACACTTCAATATATTCAATGTTAGATACATCACGTGGGCCCGCAAAACCTCGCCCACCACTAAAGCCATTAATTAAATAGCCTGATGGCATATTTTCATTACCCGATAGCCCCCTTATAGAGTAGCTATCCCACAATGCCCCACCATTATTTTTGCGAGAAATACTGGCAGAAAAATCAAGTGCATCCCTGAATTTAGTGATGCCATTATCAACCATCATTTCTTTACTTAATGTGGTAATTGACTGCGGCAGCTCTTTAACAGGAATATCTCCTCTAAAGGCTTGTTTATGTGCAATTGTGATGGTTTCTATATCTGATTCTGTGGCATTAGAGCCAAAAGAGAGTGCTGCAAAGGCAAGAGTTAATGCTGAGTACTTCATGATCCACTTTAATGATTGCTAGTCTTGTTTGGATATAATATAACATAATTGCAAAGCAGTGATACAATATAACGTTCAATTTAATAAAAAATAATACCAACCCTAAATGCTATGGTGTCAGCTACTCTGCAACTTGTTCGTAAATGGCATTGGCCTGAGCAAGAGCAAGCGACTAACCTCACTATGCGCTTTGATTATTACTTTGACAAAGATGTCACTCGTGACGAAATAATTAGCCACTGTATTAAGCAATCAAAGCAACTGTGCAGTTAATTTATTTTGATCAGTATATTGAGCCTAAGGCCTGTATTGCCTACAATGGCACACAATATATTCAATGCAGATCACAATTATGACTGATACAAATAAACCAGAATTACCAGATCAACTTTCGATCAACCCACGTAGCAAATTTTATGTAGAAGAAGTATTCGAGCATGAAATCGGCATTACACTTAACGGCAAAGAGCGTTTTGACGTTGAAGAGTACTGCATCAGTGAAGGTTGGATCAAAGTAGCCGCACCTAAAGCACTAGACCGCCGCGGCCAGCCATTACTTATGAAAGTAAAAGGCACAGTAGAAGCGTTTTATAAGTAACCGCTAAATAATTGAAAAAGCCGACTTTTGTCGGCTTTTTCATCACTGATTTTTACTTAGCGCTAGATAACGCTATAACATTACTTTAATACCTTTTTGCACTCGGCTCTATTTAAACTCATTGATACCTTGGCAATTAAAAGCCGTTACCTTATAAAAAACTCAACAGGTACAACAAGCTCAAGATTATTGCCTGCGATACCATTTGGTATGGCGGGTAATGGCTGTGCGCGTTGTAACATTTTGAGGGCTTCATCATCCAGTGCTGGGTAACCCGATGTTTGCTCTATGCGGCTTGTGACGATCATACCGTCACGACCAACTATAAAGTATACGATTACAGTGCCTTGCTGGCGTCTACTTTTAGCTATTCTTGGGTATTCTTTGTGCTTTTCTAGCCATGTTAATAAGGTCGTTGCATAGTTTTTTTTGTTTGCAAAACTAGCATTAATAGCCCCCTTGTTAAGGGGGGAGCTTTGCGTATTCGTTGCAACTTTTTTATTACTAGAGACAACGCTCTCTGCATTTATTGCTAAGCTTGCACCCTCTGCACCTTGGGCTGGTTTCTCTAGGGGCTTAGATTCTGGTTTA
>NZ_JACJEY010000034.1:0-47054 GCF_014164295.1 Pseudoalteromonas sp. SG43-7 | reverse complement strand
ATGCACAACGAATAGAGCATAATCTTGCTGAATTTGATTATGTAATTAGCCTCACTCATACCGATCAACATCTTGATGAAATTATTAAAGTGATCAAACCACAAGGTAAATTAGCTTTAATAGACGACCCAGCAAGTTTTGATATTTTAGCGCTCAAGCGCAAGAGTATCTCACTGCATTGGGAGTTTATGTATACTCGTTCAATGTTCCAAACTGACGATATGATAGCGCAACATCAGTTACTTACTGAATTAGCAGAGCTAGTTGATAACGGCATCATTAAAACTACCTTAGGCCAACATTTAGGGAAAATTAATATAGAAAACCTGCTCAAAGCGCACGCAATATTAGAATCTCATCAATCACGCGGTAAGCTGGTACTTGAAGGGTTTTAAACTTATTTAATATTATTGCGCGCTCATCTGAACGCGCAATAATTCCCCTTCTGCTCCAGCAAAGTGCAAGCCATCATTATTTTTCACTACATTAGTGCTTATACTCAATCATACAACAACGAAAAAACCTTAAGCTATTGATTTGTTTTAACTAAAAATAATTATTCAGACTGGCACAGATCTTCCTTACAAAAGAGTAACTCACTAATCTGAGTTTTATCTTCATTTACCTCGTCTACAGGGAGCGAGCTATGACTAATATTTATCATATGTTGTATTTACTATGGCGCTTAGATATAAGCATTTGGCATATTCACCATGCCAATGATCCTCACACCACCGCAGAAAAGGAGCGTGAATATGTTAAGTAACTACCCGCACTTAGATGAAGCGCTTAAAAAGTTGTCGGTGCATCAATTAACAATTAGCCAAGCCTCCGAGCACTATGATTTACCCAAACGAGTGATCTATAAAGCACTGCGTCAACAACAAGCAAAAATAGCACAGCAAAAAAGCTATCTACTCGCAGCACAAAAACGTTTGCAACAAAACTTGCAGAGCGTAGAACTAGAATTAGCTAATTTTAATTAACCTACTACTGATTATTTTCTGTATAGTTTAAATACACTAAAATTAGTAAAATTGCAGGATAACTATGACAGCTGTAGAAGTTAATTTTGATGGCCTTGTAGGCCCGACTCATAACTACGCGGGATTATCATACGGTAACGTAGCATCATTAAATAATGCGGCAAGTTACTCCAATCCAAAAGAGGCGGTACTGCAAGGCTTAGCGAAAATGAAAGCTATGCATGACTTGGGACTAACTCAAGGGGTATTTGCCCCACATGCCCGCCCTGATATAAATGTATTGCGTCGTTTAGGATTTACAGGCACTGCTGAACAAGTGATCAGTAAAGCGTTTAAAGCTGATCCTGTTTTAGTTCGCGCATGTTATTCAGCATCATCAATGTGGACTGCCAATGCCGGCACTGTATCACCATCAGCCGACACACTTGATGGCAAAGTTCACTTTACTGCTGCTAATTTGAATAACAAATTTCATCGCTCCCTTGAGCCTCAAACAACAACACGATTACTTAAAGCCATGTTTAATAACGAAGGCTACTTTAGTCATCATACCCATTTGCCAGATCAAGGTTTTTTTGGTGATGAGGGCGCGGCTAACCATACTCGCTTAGGCGACGAGCATGGTGTTCAAGGTTTGGAGCTGTTTGTATATGGTGCCAGCGCATTTAACAGCGCACTGCCTAAGCCAGTTAAATTTCCTGCAAGGCAGACACTTGAAGCATCACAAGCAATATGCCGACTACATCAGCTAAAACCATCTAGCCAATTAATGATTCAACAAAACCCTGAGGTGATTGATCAAGGGGTGTTCCATAATGACGTAATCGCGGTGGGTAACGCCAATGTATTACTCTGTCACGAGCAAGCTTTCTTAAATCAGCCTATCGCCCTACAACAAATAAAAGATGCATATATTGGCGACAAAACACTGCATATTATTGAGGTGCCAACAGCCAAAGTAAGCGTGCAAGATGCTGTAACTAGCTATTTATTTAATAGCCAACTAGTTAGTTTAAACAATGGCAAAATGTTACTAGTTGCTCCACAAGAATGTAAAAACAATCAGGCAGTTAACAGTTATATTGAAGAAATGATCCTTGCAGACAATCCAATTGATCAAGTGCAATTTTTTGATTTAAAACAAAGCATGCAAAATGGTGGTGGCCCTGCTTGCTTACGTTTACGTGTAGCGCTAAATCAACAAGAACTCGCGGCAGTCAACCCTGCGGTTATTTTAAACGATAGTAAGTACCAACAACTGTGTGATTGGGCGAATAAGCACTATCGTGACAAACTTAGCAATGATGATTTTGCAGATCCAAACTTGTTACGTGAAAGCTGGCAAGCGCTGGATGAATTAACTCAACATCTGCACCTAGGCTCTGTGTATCCATTTCAATTAGAAGGATAAACCATGCAAGATACAAGCGTTGTAGATACGCAAATACATAAAATCAGTTCACTAGCGGGATATCAGCAATCGCTAAATCATTTACTGGTTGATAGCGTTAACAATGGTGCATCGATTGGTTTTATCGCGCCATTGACGCGCGCACAAGCAGATCACTACTGGTACAGTATTGAATGCGATTTATTAAATGATAGCCGCGAATTATTTGTTATCACCGAAGGATCTGAGGTAATTGGTGCAGTGCAATTAGCGCTGTGTCAAAAAGCTAATGGCGCTCACCGCGGTGAGGTTGAAAAGCTAATGGTACATAGCCAATACCAAGGCCAAGGATTTGCAAAACAACTTATGCATATCCTTGAAAAAAGTGCGCTGCAGCAACAATTAAAACTACTGGTACTGGATACCCGCTTAGGCGATATTGCCTCACTTTTATATGAAAAATTAGGCTATATAGAAGCCGGTGAAATACCACAGTTTGCCCTTAGTTCATCGGGCGAATTACAAAGTACTGTGCTGTTTTATAAATTACTTAAGTGAGTTAAATTCGTCAATCGCTTACAACCTTATAATGTTATCAGCAGTCACTTCGCTTTTGTAACCTACCATAAAGGCATTTACTATAACGTTTAAATCGCTGCTAATACGTTGACAGAACGGATAAAATGGGATCAAGTAGACGAACTTATCAGCATGTTTTCAATGAGCACAAAAAGAAAACGCCAGTCAATATTAATTAACTGGCGTTAAGCTGACAGATTGCTATTTAATATATTAAATCACTATCTGTTATTTACACATCCTTGTTAACGGTTATTGCCGATGCCATCGACTCCGATATATGTAACGTACGCTGCGGAAATGGAATTGTCAGCCCTGCTTGCTCAATAGACTCTTTTACACGCTTATTAAGATCCCAGACTGTTTGCCAATAATCACCGTTAACTGTCCACGCACGTAATTGAATATTCACTGAGCTTTCAGCTATCGATGTCACCATCACCTTAGGTGCTGGATCCGCTAATAATCGGCTTTCTGATGCGGCTATTTCTTTAAGTACATTTAAGCCATCATCTATTGAGTCAGCAAACGAAATACCTACTACAATATCCATGCGTCTTTTACCATTGCGAGTGAAATTTTTAATATTGCCACCCCACACTTTGCCATTTGGCGAAGCGATATATAGGCCATCATTGGTTTTAAAAATAGTTGTAAAGAGGTTAATTTCACTCACAGTACCCGTTGTGCCACTGGCATCAACAAAGTCACCAACTTTAAATGGCCTAAGTATTAATAACATAATACCTGCGGCAATATTACTGAGGGTATTCTTTAACGCAAGGCCAATCGCAAGGCCAGCCGCCCCCATAAGTGCTATTAAACTGGCTGTATTAACACCAAAAATATCTAAAATAAACAACCCTGCAATGATATACACCAAGTAGCCCAGCACACTCGATAAAATTGGTAGTAAGGTTTTATCCATTTTCTTAAGAGGCGACTTAGAGTTTTGGATCGCTCTTTTAACAGAGCGCGCAATTAGAGCACCAGCTATAACAATAGCCAACGCTAGAATCAGTTTATAACCTAGAGTCATTATGGTTTCTGAATGATTTTGCCAAAACACTAATAACTTATCTTTCACTGTTTATTTCCACTAAGTAATTGCTGCAATTGAGCAAGGTTTAACATAGCTTACACAAGGTTAAAACCACATTGTTATAAGCCAATAAGTGTAAGCTGCTATAACCATTTGCGATTTTTAGCCTGCTAAAAAATAAGCTGGCCTCAAAGCGAAACCGCGCGATTATATAGCATAATAAATATAAACCTAACTTTTTATTTTAATCTTTAAAAACAATTAAAAATCATATAGTTAAATCAAGCCAGCAAGTTGGTGTAATAAGCATTCAATGGAGGTTAATCCTTCACTGTTACCATCACCACTAAGAGTATCAAACCTAGTCTCAGATTTAATCGAGGAGCAAGTCATGAGTAAAGAGAAAGTTGTACTTATTACAGGCGCTTCCAGTGGTATTGGTGAAGCAACAGCAAAAACCTTAGTCGCAAACGGTCATAAAGTAATTTTGACCGCTCGCAGTGAAGACAAACTTAATGCGCTGGTTGAAGAGTTAGGGGCTGATAACGCATTAGCAGTTTGCGCAGATGCCACTGATTTTTCATCGCTTGAAAACGTAGTTAATGCAGGTATAAAACACTTTGGCCGCCTTGATGTTGCATTTGCCAATGCCGGTATGGGTGTTCAAACGCCAGGTGTTGAAGAGGGCGATCCTGAGCAATGGCAAACAATGATTGATATTAATATCAATGCACTGCTTTACACCGCAAAACTCACTCTGCCACACCTAAGAAAAACCACAGGACACTTTATTTTAACCAGCTCAGCCGCAGGACGGATTGCCCTTAAAGGCTCTGTTTATGGCGCAACAAAATGGTTTGCTTACGGTTTTGGGCAAAACTTAGCTGAAGAAATGAAGCCATGGCAAGGACGCTGCACCACTATTGCCCCAGGCATGGTCAATACGCCTTTTTTTGATGAAGCAAAACCCGACAAACTCGACCCAAATGATGTAGCCGAGGCGGTACTATTTGCTATAGAGGCAAACCCACGTTGCAATGTACGAGAGTTATTTTTGATGCCGAGTAATTAACGGACTCGACAGTAATAAATGCCCTTAACAGGGCATTTAATTTGATCCAAGCAGTAAATTAATTACTGCAACTTAAACGCGCCTGTTTTAATCGGTTAATTGATGCGATAACTTGCGCAATCGTACCATGATTGATCTCGATAACTTGCGACTCACTTAACGCATCTTTATTTTGCAGAGCATCAATAATTAAGCTGTACTTGTTTTTATACCTAAGTGGATTCATCTAGGCTGATTGCCGATAGTGATCAACAGCAAAACTAAATAAAACTTTGATCATAAAAAATAGACTCACCATCAAAAACCACGTTGGCAGCGATAAGTAAATCAACAAAAAGATGCCATAACACATTAAGTTTGCAGCAATAAAACCCTGTATTAATTTACCATGTAACGCATTAACAACAGATGCTGCCACTATCGTATATGCCCATATAAGCAGTGCAGTATCTAGTGGCTGTGAAAGTAACCACGCAATCACTATTATATGAACGTGAATGGCAATAAAAATCAGCCTATTTTTAGGACGCTTTGTGTAAAACTCATTGGTACCAAGAGTGAAATTAGCAATACATCCTGCTAATACGTCAGCAATTAATATAAAAGCTAAGATTGCTCGCCAATTATCGAGTTTAATCTCCGCAACCGAATAAATAACCCAACTGCCGACTAAAGCAAACAAAATAGTACCGGTGATCTCTAAAATCGATTGTTTTTCGCCAAACACTTCATGCAAAAATTCAGGGGTTTTAAAATACTTCATTGTTAAACATTTCCTTATTTAAATTAAATTTTTGAACAACGACTTTCCATGTTTTTAACTATGCAAGTAGGTGACAAGATAAGCACCACTAGCAGCCAACGAAATAACATTATCTATATAGACACGCCATTAATTAAAAAAACACCGTAAAGGTAGCTGGATATGCTCAGGGATCTGATCAGAGATCACATACTTTTTTGCATCAACTGTGACTTCAAATAAAAGATACTCTGAATTTCTGCCAATATAACGCTCACCTATATTTGGCGTTATCTTATATATATTTCCGGTAAGAGTAAGCTGACTAGAGGCTGATATCTTTTCAAACCCGCCGTAAGGGCTGAGATGACCCTCTACGTTGTGATCTTTTAAGTAGTCGTTTCGAGGATGGCCAACCCATATAGGTTCGACACGAATTTCACTACTTTGAAATAATTTATTTGCTTGATAATGAATGGGCTCAAAGCACTGCTTCTCTATTTTAATATCACTGCAACCACTGATAGATATCACAGCAAGTATTGTAATATACTCAATGTATTGCATATCAACGTATTCCTTTACATACACTTGGATCTAGCTATTGGCAGCACTGCAATGCTAGCATTTTTATAACCCACATTTGGGTAAGTTATTTGCTTGAGTAACGAAAGTATTTTTATGTAGCAATAAGTCTAGCATTGATGAATTAATAATCTAATAAATACAACGAGTCTCTCGGTATAGCATTTGATTATTCTCTGTATAGTCACTTTTTATTATACGAGTCTAGATGCTACTATCTGATAACTATAGACATTAAAACAACCATTACAGGGCTTAAAAATGGTATTGCGTTCTCTTAAATCTCTGCTTTTTATTCCATCACTGATCGCTACTATTTTTATTCTACAAGCTTGCTCCGAGCCATCCCAAAATACCATTGCTGATGTAACTGGCGGCAAAATTCAAGGTACTGATTCGGGCAAAGTGATTTCTTTTAAAGGGCTCCCTTTTGCTGCTCCGCCGGTAAATGATAAGCGCTGGCGCGCACCGCAACCAGTAACTCACTGGCAAGGTGTAAAAAGTACTACCGAATTCGCAGCAGATTGCATGCAAAAACCATTTGCTGGCGATGCTGCACCACTGGGAACCCCACCAGCTGAAGATTGTTTATATTTGAATGTGTTTAAGCCTGCAAAACAGAGTAAACAGCCTTACCCAGTAGTGGTGTGGATTTATGGGGGTGGCTTTGTCAATGGCGGTTCATCTCCTGGTGTGTATTCCGGTGAAAGTTTTGCAAAGCAAGGTGTGGTGTTTGTCAGCTTTAATTATCGACTTGGCCGGTTTGGTTTTTTTGCTCATCCAGCACTGAGTAGCTTTGAAAATGATGCTCTTGGCAATTATGCCTTCATGGATCAAATTGCAGCATTAAACTGGGTCAAAAGTAACATCAGCCAATTTGGTGGTGATCCTCAGCAAGTCACACTGATGGGCGAATCTGCGGGCGGTAAGTCGGTGCATGCAATGATGCAAACCTCTGCTGCACAAGGATTATTCAATAAAGCTATTATTATGTCTGGTGGTGGTAGAGAGCTTTTTAATCAACTGCCACTAACCAGTGATAATAAAAATATCCTATCAGCTGAGCAAGTGGGAGTTAACTTTGCAGCTCAGCACGGTATAACAGGCGATAATAAAGCAGCATTAAACGCACTGCGTGCGCTAAGCGCCGAGCAGCTTGTTGATGGCCTTAACTTAGCAAATATGACCCCTTCCCCAGAAGCGCCCACCTATGTAGGCGGGCCCATTTTAGACGGTATATTAGTTAGTTCATCGACCGAAGAAGCATTCAACGAAGGTAACTTTAGCCATGTTCCCACTATGGTTGGCACCACAGATAAAGATATTGGCTTTGCAATTTACAGCACAAAGGAAGCATTATTTAAAAGTTTTGGCTCACGCGCTGAGCAAGCCCAACAAGCTTATGACAGTAAAGGCAACACAGATCTCGCAATACTTAATTATGAAACTGGTCAAGACCTCTTAATGCAAGAACCTGCTCGTTTTGTTGCTCAACAAGTGAGTAAATTTTCACAGCCCGCGTTTATTTACCGATTTGGCTATGTAGCACAAACAGTTACTGCACAAGGCGCAGCGCACGCGACTGAAATACCTTACTTTTTCAATACAGTAACAACTAAGTATGGCCATATTACCACCGAGCAAGACAAACAAACGGCTAAAACAATGCATCGTTACGTTACTAATTTTATTAAATACGGCACACCCAATGGGCCGGGGTTATCTGCTTGGCGCGCATTTAAAGAAGATGAGCGCTATATCCTACAACTGAATAAACAAGGTACTGCGACTTTTTCACCAGATCCTCTTGAAGCTCGTCTTGATGTAACACAAGCTAAAGCCTCAATAAAATAGTGTTGAAGTAACTCAGCTTGCTATTAAGTCATTTAGATTAATATCTAAGACATTATTTTAAATAGTAGCTCTCTGACTGTGGCAGGTTCAAATGGCTTGTCACATATGGCGTCTACACCAGCTTGAGCAATATTAGCTAAATGAGTGTCGTTTGCCTCAGAACTCACCATCAAAATAGGAATATGCGAGTAAGCATTCGAGCTTCTTACGGTCTCCGTTAGCTCTTTGCCATCCATTTCTGGCATATTGTAATCAGTAACAATTAAATCAAATGATTGGGTGTTAAGGTGTTCAATCGCTTGTTTGCCATTTTCTGCTTCTACAGGCGTCGGTATTCCCATTCCAGCCAATACCCTAATAATATGCTTGCGTGCAAAACGACTGTCATCAACCACAAGTACACGCAATAGCGTTACATCAAAATGCTCTAACTCAACTTCTTCTTCAGTGATAATATCTAAGGTTGCCTTTAACGCACGCGTAATTGCCTCAGCGCTAAATGGCTTTGGTAAAATAGCTAATACCCCTGACTGCCTTAACTGTTCAAGATAGGTTTTATTGCGCTCTGTTGATACCAGCATAAAAGCTTGATGCTCAATACCAGGGGTTACTCTGATTTTTTGCAATAAAGAGTCAGCGCTACCGTCAGAAAAATACATGCTGCTAATAACCAAATCCGGCTGATAATTCTCCAGCATTGTTAACGTTTTCGCTTGAGAAGTGGCAGTTTCAATTTGTGACACACCGCATTGAGTAAGTGACTTTATAATAAGCTTTTGCTGAACATCTGAAGGCTCTACTAATAATATTGATAAATTGGCTATTGCTGTTAAATCTTTCATTTAAATCTCTTCAGTGTTGCTATGTTTAGTTACGTTGAATATAGTCTAATGCAGTCATTTTATGATAACTCACATTACTATACATAACATGCGCAGGTTCTGGATCAACGATTTCGATTGGGGTATCGTAATTGCGTGCCACTTCTAGCGCCATTTGGGTAATATTAACGCTAAACGAAGTGCCAATAAAAACGATTTTATCGGCATCAAGCATCCGCTGTTGTGCTTCGCTAATACGATAAAGTTCAGTGTAGTATTCATCAAATAACAACACAAAAGGCTTTAAAGATTGATCCACCACTGGCTGCTGGTTTTCAATGTTAAACAGCTCAAGCAGTGACTCATGTAAGCGGCTTTCGTCTACATTATTCCACGGTGTCGTATGCGCTTTCACATCATCGCCTTGATGATGAAACAAAGTCATTTGATCAAGCCGGCCATGAATGGCGATATAGTTTTTATTGCCTGCTTTGCCATCTAGCCCGTCAATATTTTGTGTGATCAGGTTTTTATCGCTCAACCACTGATGAACTTCGTTAGGACCATGGTTGCGATAAGTAGCAAAGCGATGATAATACCAAGCTAAAAACTCCCGTGGGTTGTTTTCATACATAGCACGCGTAGCCATTTCCATTGGCGTATAGTTTTTACTACCAATAGTCCAAAACCCATCTTCACCTCGAAAGGTAGGAATGCCGCTGGCGGCACTCACACCGGCTCCGGTTATATATAATGTATTCATAGCGTTCCCAATAAGCGCTAAACACACGTTTGATTTTTGCCTTGCTTCTTTGCTTGATAAAGCAATTCATCCGCTTTGTGCATCGCTTTATCAATTGGCACATCCGCAGTTAGTTTACTGATCCCCATGCTCACTGTAACAGCCAGCTGGTTTACACCAATAATATCTAAACGATTTTGTGATAAAGCATGATGAATATCGTTGGCAAATTGTGTCGCTTGTTGTTTATTTTTATGACGTAGAAAAAATAAAAACTCTTCACCGCCCCAGCGCGCCACCATATCATTTTCACTTAACTGAGCAACAAATAAATCAGCAAGGTGTTTTAGCACTTCATCGCCAACTGAGTGACCATATTGATCATTAATATCCTTAAAATTATCTACATCCGCAATGATAATACTCCCAGTTTGCAGCTGCGCTTCGAATTGCTCGAGCTCTTCCATAGCATAACGTCGATTGGGCAGGTTTGTTAAATGGTCGCGAGTCGCTAAATATTCATTTTTTTGAACAAGTTCAATCAAACGGTGGCTATACATTTGCCGAAAATATTCATAAAAGCCACTCAACAGAGCAACAATAATAAAAGAAGCAATAATACGAATTGGAAAATAAGCCGAGTAACCGCTGTAAAATTTAAAGTAGCTCGATAAATAAAAGGCACCAGTTACGCAGATCACAAAAATAATTAAATCAATAATTCCCCGTTTAAAACCGCGCACAAAAAAGGTTACCGGAGATACAATAAAAATCCAAATAGGCCCAGTACCATGGCTCCCTCCTGCAAGTACTAAATAAATCATTAAAGCATATAAAGTATACAGAACAATTAAAGAGGAAATCTCGACTCTATCACCAAGGCAAAAAGGGGAAGCAAATAAAATTGATGAGCCTAATAGAGGGTAAACCAAAGTAGATTGATTATTAAACAAAGCGATTATTGCCATACAAAGCGTTGTTAACGTACCTATTACGGAAAAGAACCTAATAATAAGTTTTCGTTCGGCCATATCAGAATAGCTAATCATCAATACAATGCATCACTTATCAATAGTAAAGGCAATCTTTGCATGCAAAAACTGATTGTAAGATTGCACTAAAATTAAAAATAATTAATCAGTTACCAATACAAATATAGTCTAGACATGAGCTCATTGTAAAAGTAAAAGGAATAAATAGTTGCTAATAGTAAGCTTACACGCGAATAACATCTTGGTATTACTAAGCTGAGCAAATAGGTTTTGCCATATCATTGCTGCAAAAAATCGGCTGCTCATTAGCAATAACCTTTAGATTTAGCTTTACCTAAGTTGCAAAAGGCTCAGGTAAAGCTGGTATGCTAAAGCAAAGGATAAAAGTGGGTTCAAAAGTATCATTAAATAATCATACTTTATTTGTAAGCCCTGCGAAAAACCCTTAATAAGCGACGCTCATACGTTGATTAATATGCGCGGCATTTTGCACTTCATCCAGCATAGCAATCGCGTAATCAGTCACTGATATTTTGCTTTCACCTTGTTCATTAGTAAAAAACACATCGCCACCAATGCGATACGGACCTTCACTCTCGCCGGGGTAAATAACCGCGGCAGGACTTACAAACGTCCATTGTGTGGTTGTGTTTGTTGCTTTAAATACACTGAGAGCCTCACCTTGCGCCAACGCTTCATCTTTATATTCAGCAGGAAAGTCCGGCGATGACACTAACGTAACACCAGGTGCAACTTCTAAACTACCTGCACCACCAACCCACAGTAAACGAGTACTGCTACCTGACAGTGCAGTTAATAAACGCTTGGCCGTTTGCGCAACTAATTCATGGTTACCCGCTGCACGTCCACCGATTGAGGCAATCACCACATCAGCGTTCGTTAATACTTCTGCAATGTCATTTTGAGATTGTAAGTCAAACTCTTCTACCGCTGTACCGTCAGTCACCTTATCCGCATCACGAACAACCGCCGTCACATTGTGACCATTAGCTTTTGCCTGCGCCATGATGTGGCTACCAATCCAACCTGTTGCGCCTAAAATAGTAATATTCATGTCTGTATCCTTAAAAAAGTATTAATCATCTGAGTTGATGTAATCAGTTTACTTGCTCATTAATTGATGATAAATAAACCTTATAGATACACATTAGTTCACCTTAGGATGCTAATGGATAAGATAACTGCAATCCAAAGCTTTGTTGAAGTCGCCCGCAGTGGCAGCTTTACAAAAGCAGCTGCTCACTTAGAGCTCAGCCGCTTACAAGTCACCCGCCACGTACAAGACATTGAGCAGTGGCTGAGCTTGCGATTATTTCACCGCACCACCCGTAAAGTCAGCTTAACCAATCAGGGCGAAGAAGCGCTTGCCTACTGTAAGCAAATACTCAGCACCGTATTGGATTTACAAAGTAGAGCACATAACCATAATAACGAGCTGGTTGGTACCATTAGAGTCGCAGCCCCTATTGGACTTGGCCAAAATCTGTTGTTTGATGCAATTGAAGAATTTGTTGCTATACACCCAAATACTCATTTTCAGCTAGTACTCTCAGATCGGTTATCACAACTGGTTGATGAGCGAGTAGATATAGCACTGCGCTATACTCATAAGCCTGATGAGCAATTAATTGCGCGTAAGCTTATGTATATCAATACGGCTATTTGCGCCTCCCCAACTTATTTGGCGAACAACAGTCCAATCACTAAACCGCAAGATTTATTGCAACACAATTGTTTAGTGCATAGCGGTAATTCAACATGGCATATTATTAGTGATAACGAGGATGAAAAAGTCACCGTAAAAGGCAGTATTAATGCTAATGATATGTCTGTGCTACTAAAAGCAGCAATCAAAGGAATGGGGATCGCAAATTTGCCGTGTGACTTGGCAAATCGCTATTTAGAGCAAGGTAAACTGGTTAAAGTGAATCCATCTTTTTCATCACCTGGCCAGCATTTATGGACTGTGTATTTATCTCGTCATTATCAACAAAATGTGGTCAGAGCGTTTATTGATTTTTTAGCGCTGCGATGGCAACAAGATATCCTATAAAATGACAGTGTAGTATTAGAATATTACCCGTTACAGATTAGTGTATGTTTTACTAGGCGCTCATTGCATTAGAGTGCGCTTAATCTCCACTCTGATACGTTTACGCACAATTAATATCTGGAGCAGAACATGGCTAAAGTACTTATGATCACCGGTGACTTTGTAGAAGACTATGAAAACATGGTGCCTTTTCAAGCATTATTGGCGATGGGTCACCAAGTTGATGCTGTATGTCCTGATAAAAAAGCAGGTGATACTATCGCCACCTCAATTCATGATTTTGAAGGCGACCAAACCTATACTGAAAAGCGCGGCCATAACTTTGCGCTAAACGCGACATTTGCCAATATTAATGCCGCTGATTACGATGCCCTGTATTTACCCGGTGGCCGTGCCCCTGAGTATTTACGCTTAAACGCGAAAGTAATCGAAATAATTCAGCATTTTGCTACAGCGGATAAACCCATTGCCTCTATTTGTCACGGCCCGCAATTGCTCACAGCAGCAGGAGTTATTGAAGGTAAAAAAGTATCCGCTTACCCTGCTTGCCAACCTGAAGTGAAAATGGCCGGTGCCGAGTACGTTGAATTACCAATGGATGGCGCCATTACCGATGGCAAACTAGTAACAGCACCAGCATGGCCTGCACACCCTGCCATGTTAAAACAGTTTGTAGCCTTGCTATAATCGCAGTTCAGCAGCATCAAGAGGTTAATCATGTGTCAACTTTTTATTAATGCCGACAGTCGGTTGTGGACCTGTCGTACCAAATCACTGCGGATTGACGGCGTTGTTACGTCGATTCGTTTAGAAGAGTTTTTTTGGGATATTTTAGAAGAAGTGGCATTTCGTGATCAAATGACCGTTAATCAAATGATCACTAAGCTGTACCTTGAATCTCTTGATGCTGATCATGACATTGGTAATTTCACTTCATTTTTACGTGTCTGTTGTTCACGCTATTTATCGCTGGTGGCCGATGGCAACTTAACCCGCGAAGATGCGATACCTTTAAATGATATCGACGCGACACAAGTTTTAGAACAAGAAAAATTGCGTACCAGTGTGCGCAAAAGCCAGTATATAGATACATCGTTAAAGTCTTCACTTAACTAGAGTTTTCATGTCGCAATCCCCCTTAGTTCGATCTTTTAAAAAGATTGTTGGCGCACGTTATGTATTAACGAGCGATCGTGCAACTGCCCCTTACCGTAAAGGCTTTAGAGAAGGTCACGGTCCGGCACTAGCAGTAGTAAAACCAGCAACACTATTACAACAATGGCATATTTTACAAGCCTGTGTAAGTGCAAAGGTCATCGTTATTATGCAAGCCGCAAACACCGGTTTAACGGGCGGCTCAACACCGACACAAGGTTGCGATCGCAAAACGGTGATCATCAACACCTCGCGCCTTAACGACATTCAAGTATTAGCTGAGCAACAACAAATTGTCGCGTTCCCTGGGGCGAGTTTGTTCTCATTAGAAAAAGCCCTCGCCCCATACGGCCGAGTACCACATTCAGTTATTGGCTCATCATGTATTGGCGCATCGATTGTCGGTGGGGTATGTAATAACTCAGGTGGCGCTTTAGTTGAGCGAGGCCCAGCATATACTGAACTTGCCTTATACGCCCAAGTAAATAGCAATGGTAGCCTCAGTTTAATTAATAATTTAGATATTGAACTTGGCGATACACCAGAGCAAATACTCACTAATTTACAAAATAAAAAATACCGCACGCAAGATGTTAAAACGACAGCTAAGAAAGCATCCGATCGCGAATATGCCGATTGGGTTCGTAAAACAGATGATGATACCCCGGCACGATTTAATGCCGATCCTCGGCGTTTACATCAAGCCAGCGGCTGTGCGGGAAAACTAGCTGTATTTGCCGTACGAGTAGATACCTTCGCAAAAAATCAACAAGAACTGACGTTTTACCTCGGTACTAATTCCTCCACTGCGTTGCAAGCGGTACGAAAAACGTTATTAGAGCAAGCCACCAGCTTGCCTGTTTACGCCGAATATTTACACCGTGATATTTTTGAGCTTGCTGATAATTATGGTCGAGATACAGTATTATTAATTAAACATCTTGGCACCAATTGGTTGCCTACTTTTTTTAATATTAAGCGCCAGCTCGATTCCGTCTGTCAAAAACTGCCTTTTATACCCAAAAATGCTATTGATAAACTAGTTTATTGCTTCGCAAAACTGTTCCCAAGCCAAACACCCAATAAGCTCAAGCAATGGAATAGTCAATATCAACATCAGCTCATTTTGACAGTTAAAGGCGAGGCGCATCAACAAACTCTTGCATTGCTTGAACACGTTCAAAAAGACTACCAAATTGATTTTTTTCAGTGTAGTGAGCAAGAAGCTAAATCGGCATACTTACTGCGTTTTGCTGCCGCAGGTGCTGCTGTGCAATATGCCAAAATAAATCATCAAGAAGTCGAAGATATTCTCGCGCTGGATATCGCTTTAAAACGTAACGACAACGAATGGTTCGAAAAATTACCGCCAAGCATCTGCAATAAATTAGTAGGGAAACTGTATTACGGGCACTTTTTATGTCACGTATTTCACCAAGATTACTTAGTGCGTAAAGGTGAAGACGGCAAAGCAATTAAAGCAGCCTTACTTGAGTTATTAGAGCAACGCGGCGCACAATACCCCGCAGAGCATAATGTAGGGCATCATTATGATGCAAAACCAGCCCTTGCTGATAACTACCGCAATTTAGATCCAACCAATAGCTTTAATGCGGGCATTGGCGGCATGTCTAAAAAGCGCGATTATGCTAAGTAAGCTAGTAAGCGCGATTTTACATCGCGCTGTTAGCACACTTAAAAACTGTAATTAATCCCAGCATAATAACGGCGGCCTGAATAACTAGTATTAAGTAGCCGCGCATCGGTATCTTTACCCAAACGTGTTACCGACTCCGATTGCGTTAAGTTAATTACCGCTGCGGTAAAGCTTAAGTTATCGGTAACGTTATATGCTGCATTTACATCTACTTGCTGGTATGGGTCTTGGTAGACATTTAAACCACTGTTAATACCGAGCACCGTTTCACCTCGTTTATTGTACGAAGCGCGAATGTTAAAACTATCCCCTTCATAATAAACGGAGGTGTTATATTGATAGTCAGCACTGCCTATTAATGGCGACTCTGCTAACTTTTCACCTGCAACTGTTACATCGGCCTGATTGGTGTTGTTATACGTGTAGTTTGCGTAAATACCAAAGCCACTATCAAAGGCGTGTTGAATAAACACTTCCACCCCTTTTGATACCGCATCAGTACCATTACCTACGGTGCTATACGGGGAAATGCTAATAGTACCAGCATCAACAAGACCTGCTTGCCCTGCAAATTCACGCTGTGAATCAATCACCAGTGGCACGATAAAGTTATCGACCTGTTTATGAAATAACGCAACACCTAATGCAGAGCCTGGCGCGTAGTAATACTCAAGAGATAAATCGGCTTGTACTGACTCAAACGCTTTTAAATTTTTATTTCCACCACTGCCACTAAAACCGGGTTGTTCATTAAAAGCGGCGCGATCATCTGCCCATTCGTCCGACACATAAGTAATACGCTGTTGACTACCCAAATCGCCGTAATCGGGGCGCGACATCACTTTAGCAAGCGCACCACGGATCACCACATCATCACTGGCATCCCACGCAATATTTAAACTCGGCAATACGTGAGTGTCTGTTGTTTGCTGGGTGATCAACTGGTATTGCTCAACTAAACGATCATCACCGGTGATTTGCTCGCCCGTTTCGTCATCGGTTTCATCCAATAAAAAAGTATAGAGATCGGTTGAAGCACTGCTAGTCTTAGTTTGTACAACGCGCACACCAAAATTACCGCGTATATCTCTGTACTCAAAATCACCTTGTAAATAAAACGCACTGATCTGCTCGGCAATATCATAGACAAAGTTATCTTCAATTCGAGTATACGGCACATAGTTACTGTAAATATAATCGCGATATTTATGCCAATTAATAGTTGGCATTAAATTGATATTAAAGCCACCAGCAATATTGCTTTCACCTTCCACATTAAACACATCTTGTGCCTGTGGCATACCATTATTCCATTGATAGCTATCAAATTGCGTGATACCCCCTGCGCTTGCCTCGCCTGCGGCAATATCAAAACTCGGATCAAGGAAAAAGTTGTTGCCCGTTTCGCGATGCAGTGATGCATCACGGTATTTTGCACCAGTGCGAATAGTGGTCAATATGCCCCAATCAACATAAAAATCAACGTCGCCTTGGTAGTACTTTTCTTCTAAGGTGCTACGTACAAAACTTGAGTTCGATGAGCCTGCATCACGACCTCCGCCAACACCTGCGAGCAAGTTATTGAGTGTATTTGGGTCTATCAGCATCGAAATACGGTCATCACTGATTGACCAAGCGGCACTTTGCGAGGCGTTCTCAATATTACTTTGCCCCTCACCCGCGTTTGAGCTTTTATACGCTGCTTGCCAACTTTCTTTTGGCCCGCCTTTAGCTTTAGTTTTACCAACGACAAAGCGTGCTGTAAAGTTGTCGCCTTCGTAGCTTAAGTTAAAATCAAAAGTATCAGAGGTTGACTCTTCATCCACATAACTACCGCGCAACCACGGCAATTGCATATCTTTTTCAACGCCACTGGCCATGGCGCTATAGTCCATGCCATTGACAATTGTGCCACTTTCATCAAGTGTAATACCTGTTAAAAAGTCAGGATTTAACGCCCATTCCGGCATATCAACAACCGAGTCGCTACGTTGTTGCTTTAAGCTAAAGCCAAAGTAATTAAAACCTAGTTCAATGCGATTAGTTGGTCGCCACTGAGTCGAAAACTGCACGCCTTCACGTTCACGTTTTTCATTCACAACAGAGCTGCGCACCACCTGCGGAAACCACATATTCTCATAACGTTGCCCGTTGGCATCAGTCACCGCGCCCCAGTCATTACTGTTATCAACCTCGTTACCATTTATATCAACAGCTTGCTGACCTGTGTAACGCCAAACATTGGCATCTGTGCCACCAGAGAGCGTACGGTTGGTGCGCTCTTGACGGGTATAGCCAAGTAAAAAACCAAAGCTATCGCTATCGTTTTTCCATGAATACAAACCAGTAAACTGAGGTTCATAATCTTCTGTTACATCTGCATAAGTACTTTCAACATTAAAAACGCCCGAATTAGCATCCATATCCAATGGTTTGCGGCTATGCATTAACACTGTACCACCGACGCCACCTTCATCTAGTCGCGCTTCAGGTGATTTGAATACTTCAACGCTTGCGATCATCGCTGATGGGAGTAAAGCATAATCAAATGAACGAGATGGCTCTCCTGGTGAGGAGGCAATAAAATTACCATTTAACTGCGTGTAAGTAAGATCAGACGATAAACCACGAATACTCACCGTTGATCCTTCACCGCCTTCACGTTCAATCACTACACCCGGCACACGGGCTAATGAATCAGCCACGTTTTTATCCGGGAATTTACCAATGTCTTCAGCGGTAATGGCATCAACCACAGAACTCGATAAACGCTTCACCGCTAAGTTTTCAGCCATGCTAGAGCGAATACCTCGCACCTCAATCACTTCCATATCTTTTTCTGTTTGAGTGCCTGTTAATTGCTCGGCAGCCGCCGCATTCATAGCACTAAAAACCGATAAACTAATAACTGAAAAACGCAGCGATGCTGCTAAAGGCGAGTAACACGTTGAGGTTGACATTGAATGTACGAGTCCATTACTGGTTAACAATTGTAAAGACGGCAATTGTACACAGCCAGACTTAATGGATTGTTAACCATAACTTGCAAGTAACTGAATAAGCGAATAAATAACCACCTCATAAGTGGCCTTGCTCGTACCTAAATAACAGAGCTCGATAGGTTAATTACTCAAACCTTGCATCCATAACGTTACTAACTGCTGAGCGCAAATACCTAGCGCTGGTGTCTCATTAGTGTCAGCTGCTGTAGTGAAAATTTTCTGCGCGACTTGGCGACCAACAAGTTGAGAGGCTGAGGTTTTATCTATACGTTGTTGATAAAAAGCCGTTAAGGCGTGCTCTAAATCATCATACTTTTCTAACACCCGTACAAGATGCCAAGCATCTTCTAGCGCCTGACATGCCCCCTGCCCCGAAGTTGGTAAAGGAGCATGAGCCGCATCTCCCATAATCAGTACGTTACCTTGATGCCAATATGGCAAACGGTCAATATCGTGCACAAATATTCGTTTCAGTGAGTTTTTATCATAAGACTTAAGCACCTGCTGTACCGCATCTGGCCAAGTTAAAAACCGTTGGTGCATTTCTTCATACCAAGCAGATAGCGGCCGCGCTTTATCAATATTTACACTCCACCCGGCAGCCCAATAACAAAGGTCTGCTTTAACAGGCACAATACCAAAGCGCTCGCCATTGCCCCGAAAATCATGGATCACATTATCTAAAGTGCCTACTTTTAACTGGCTAATAGCAATAATATTAATAAACCCCTGATACTGAGGAGTGATTTTTTCAGCATATAAGAATTGCCTTACCACCGAGTTCATCCGCCCATCGGCACCCACAACTAAATCAAAATCTTGTTTTAGCTGAGCAATCTCTGATGCGGTTATTGTGCAGTTAAAATGTATATTTACCCCTAAATCAGCTAATATGCCGCCCAGCACACTCATAAGATCACGGCGCAATATACTGATACTAGAAAAACCACTGAGTGTATTTACTTTTGCAATATCAAATTCACTTTGCACCGTGCCATGCCGATCATACTGACGCATAAACAAAGGCATACCGCCCAGCGCTTGGATCTGTTTATCCAAGCCCATTTGCTGCAACACAAACATTGCATTCGGCCATAACGTTACCCCAGCACCAATAGAGGAAATCTCACTATCGCGCTCAAATATGTTCACCTGATAACCTTTTCGTGCTGCAAGAATGGCCAGCGCTATTCCCCCGATGCCCGCACCCACAATGGCAATTCGCTTGCTGTTCATATTCTTTACCTCAATAATTAACTGAATAACTATTATCACAAAGTCATTTTTTAAGATAAATTAGTAATAATTACGTTATTAATCCCATATTTTGAGTTAATTAATGATTGATAAAATCGAACTTCAGTGGTTACTCAGCTTTCAGTGCGTATATGAACAACTGAGCTTTAAACTCGCAGCCGAACAACTGCAATTGCCTACATCTAATGTTAGCCGCCATGTCGCGTTATTAGAGAAGCAACTTAATTTAAGGTTATTACAACGTACCACCCGAAAAATGATTGCAACGGCTGCAGGTAAACAACTTTATCAATCTATCACCCCACTGATACAAGCAATGAATGACTCGCTAGAAGAGGTGTCTGTGTATGGTGATTCTCTTGCCGGGCATCTTAAAATCATCATGCCTGATCTGCCTTTTTTAGCCGAAATAAGCGCAGAGTTTTGCTCTGTGCACCCACAAATACAGCTAAGTTGCGATACGCAACTAAATCCAACCGAAGGCTTGTTAGAGGGATTTGATTTGGTGCTACGCTTTGGCCGTGGTCCATTGGACGATTCAGGTTGGGTTGCTAAAGAACTGCTGCGCTGGCCCAGTTGCATTGTTGGCGCGCCACAACTGATCAACAATGCGCCACCGCCTCGCTCGCTAGATGAGTTAAGTAAAGTTCCTTGTATTACTAGCTTATCAGTACTGCAAGGTATGCCTTGGCGTTTTAAACAGCAACAAGCAGTGCAAGTAAAATCTAATTTTAAAGTAAACAGTGGCAACATGGCCAAAGCCGCTGCACTAAAAGGGCTCGGCTATGCCATTTTACCCATTCATGCATGCCAAGAAGATATAGACAACGGCTCATTGATCAATATTAAACTCGACCATGAACCAGAAGATCTGGTGTTATACGCATTTTATGCAGGCAGAAAATACCCGCTAGAAAAGGTAAAAGTATTTTTAGAATTCTTAAAGTCTAACTGCATTGAGCTTACCTAAGATATCAATGCAATTAGAATTAGATGCACAAGTAAGCTAGAAGAAGGAAAGTATAAGCCCTCATATACAAGGTATCCCTCGATATGACACAATCGCCGGTGTAATGAGCCAAAAACACCTTAAAGTCATGCTTTTCCCTGTGATTAGAGGTATTAATAACCGCTCGTGATAATGTTTAAATATATTCTATAAAAGTTTTATTCATCAACTTGTAAATATTATAAAAGTAACCATATATCAATACTATCATGATTTAATAATTCATCAGCCGCTAGTAATAAAGGATGTATATGCACGCCGAAAATTCACTTTCTAACAGTAAAAATATACTCATTAATCTTACTGATCAAAATAGTAGCGATGCTAATTTAAATTACCTATTAACGCACTTTTGTGGCACAAAAATAACCTGCACAGCTGATATTACCTGCGTTAATGATGCGCAAAGAATATATGTTATTGGCGATCTTGCAAAACTTGATAGTTGTTTTAATGAGCATGTTGAGCTGTTAGTTATTAAAGAATTTTCTCTTAATATTGAGCCTATAAGTAATGCCACACTAACAACCATTAGCCATGGGCAAGTGCCGTTAAACATTCATAATGCAGGGATTTACTACCGTAAACTGTTTAGTGATAAGAGTGACTATTTTTCAAAAATAAAAACCGAACATGACTTTCAACAATTAACTGAATCAAATAAGCCATCAACAGCGCTACGTAAAGGCATATACATCAGTAAGGTGACTCAAACTCATGCGAACAGTGACGACGAGCAACTGCATTTTCATTTATTACGCTGCTCTAGCAATTTAACTGGGGCTACAGATAACTTACGTGAAACCGACCATCACGTTGTTAATGTTGTGAATGAGGCAGCTAAATATGATTTTACGCAGCCCACAGATCTTAATCATGTATTGGCGCAGATTTATGAAAATAAAGCCAAAGATGAAAATAACCCAAAAGATGTTAAAGCTAAAATAAAAGCCCACTCAGATAAAACCAAAGATATGCCAAAAGCGGGGCTAATTGCTTTTTGTACATTTTACGAAAACAGTAAATTTGCTGAGCTAACACCACCAAAAACCGACACATTCGATTGGTGTTATAAAAAATCAAGCGCCCTAAATCGCTTGATTTTTAAACTTAAGCCTTCAGTTACTGATGAATCATTAGTAAAAGAATTTACCGTGACTTTATACCCTAACTCGGTGTTTATTATTCCGCTGTCAACTAATCGCTTATATACCCATGAAATACGCCCTTCGGTATTAAACATAGATAAAATTCCTATTAGAATGGGCTATGTAATACGCTGCTCTAATTTAGAAGCGGTTTATACAAACGATAAAACCTTCATAAAAGAAAATGATGAACTCATTGAAATGAAAAATATCAATGACGAAAACATGCTTGATTTAAGAGATGCTTACTACCAAGAAAACAAATACCAAAGCCACGTTGATTACGGCACAGTGCATTTTAGTATGAACTCTGGCGATTATAAAAAGCCGATATTATGACATTCCCGTTTTATAAAATAACCCTCCCTTGTGATGAGCACTTATTTGCTCATTTACAAGCGCATACCCAATTAGAAAATATAACGAAAGGCCGGCTTGGTAACACGCTGATTGAAAAAACCAGTGCGGGTATTCCCCTTGTTAGAACCACCAGCCAGTACCAAAACCCAGCTCAAGCGTTTTTAACCTGCCACCAGCAAATTGTTGAGCATATAAATAAAGCGCTTAAACAACATGCATTACCAGAGACTGACTTTAACAATGCGTTGGCCGAAGTGTATGATGCCAGCTACAGCACCATGAAATATCACAGTGATCAGTGCTTAGACATTAAAAAACCTTCATGTATTGCGCTATTTTCGTGTTACGAAAACCCCGATTTATTGACTGATAAGCATATTAGAACTTTGCGCGTTAAACATAAAAATAGTGACGAGCAATTTGACATACCGCTCACACATAACAGCGTGGTGTTATTTTCAACCGATACCAATACGCAGTATCACCATAAAATTATATTGCAAAAAACGCCCAGTTTTAAAAAGGGTGAAATAGATAATAAATGGTTTGGCCTAACATTTAGAGAGTCAAAAACCTTTATCAAATTTAAAAACGGCCAACCCTATTTAAACAACGGCCAGCGGCTTACTTTCGCAACAGAATCTGAACAAAAACAATACTATAAGCTCAGAGGAGAAGAAAACAAAAGCCTTGAGTTTAACTACCCACCCATTAACTACACATTAAGTGCTGCCGATTTACTTGAGCCTTAAATATATTATTGAAAGTCGGTATGCCACTGGCTGCACTTACACCTGCGCCAGTGATATATAATATCGTCATAAATAATCCTGTTTACTTGCAAAGTTCACCACTCGTTATTGCAGCGTTTAGAACCCTGTTGATTTCTAGCCAGTAAGTTAATTTGTGTAATTGCGCGCTCCATTTTTATGCGTGCTGAGCTATTAGCTGAGTGAACGGCTATTGCTGGTGGTACAAAGCCATCAATAAACACTGCCCGCTCAATCCAAAGTAAAACATCATAGCCAGTGCCTTTATTATCATTTCCTAAATCATGATCGAGGCTGAGCTGCTTTACTTTACCGGTCTTCAAAAGTTTAATCACTTCATCGGGCCAATAGGCTCGTAACCAACCGGCTGGAGTTTCCCTCTCATCATCTAAATATACGTTCATAGATTTATACCACTTAAAAAAGTATTCAGACTCTGAAAACAACAGCTAACAACCCTTTAAGTACAAATAGTGAATAACCGTTATTTCCCGGAGGGCGGCGGGGCTTGATTACGAATAAATGCGGGTATATCAAAAATATCTGAAGCTTGAGGTTTATAGATTACAGCATCTGGCTTTTTTAGTTCACTATTAGGCGCTTTATCATTAGGTTCAACAAGCATCTTCGCGCTTGCGCCCGTTGCTATGATCAACAGTTCGTAATTAGTTACTAAGCTCTCAATTTTAGACACACCACAGATCACTAACGCATTAGGGCTAACTTGCTGGCGAACCGTGTCGGTGATGAGATTATAACTACCCAGTGAAATCTCATCTTTACAGTTTACTTGCACAATAACGCCGGTACTTGATGACATATCAACTTGGTTAACCAGCGGATTATTAAGCGCCCCATCAAGCGCGTTTGCAAGTTCATCTTCAAGATCGCACTTGCCTACACCTAATACGGCATCGCCTTGGCAATCCATAATTTTAGCAAAGTCGTTTAAATCAACGTTAATCAAACCTTGATAACACAGCATATCGATTAACGATTTTATTAATGAATGCAATATTTGGTTGCTGTGTTTAAAGGCATCAAACAAGCCAACATCATTACCTAACACTTCAATAAGTTGATCATTAGGTAACGTGATCACCGCATTAGCATACTCTTTTAAGGTATTCAGCCCTGCTTGCGCTATGTTGCTTCTAAACTGCCCCTCACTGCTAAAAGGCAATGTCGCTACAAATATCACTGGTTTATTTTGCTCACGCGCAAGCTGCGCTATAAATGGGCTTGCGCCAGTGCCGGTGCCACCACCAAGCCCTGTTGCACACAATAAAATATCGCAGCTATTTATTAATACTAACAGTTGCTCTTTACTCTCTTGAGCAGCCTGCAGGCCAACCTCAGGATCGGCCCCAGCGCCATAACCATGAGTTAACTCAGCACCGATAAGCACGGCATCATCACTTTGTGTATGTTCGAGCACCACTTTATCGGTATTAACACTAAATAACTTAGCCTGCTTACTCTCTCGCTGCTCATAAATACTATTTAACGTATTACAGCCGCAGCCACCAATACCAAATACACCAATAGATAAACCATCTTGCTGCTCAATTAATTGAAACATAACCACTCCTTTCATCTTTAAAAGAAGCATAGCAAACAGGTGCGTCAATTTTTGACGCACCCAGACTAGCTAAGGTCATTAGAGGTAGTTTGTAGTAGCAGCTTTAAGCTTTGTAATGATTCTTTTTCGGATACGCTCAGGTTTTATGACCTCGAGCCAATGAGCACATTTAAATAGCTCATCGTTTAGTTGCTCGGTATCAATAGTTTGGTAGGTGAGTAATACGCTTTTATCATTAATATGTTGTTTGTCAGTCAGCTCGCCAAGTTCAATAAAACCTTGGTTTACCGCCGAGTGGCTGGGCACTTTAACAATTAACTCAATAGCTGATTGCGTCATGCCTTTGTTAATAGCACTGCGTAACGATTTTAATTGCTCAGTAGTTGGCTCACGTCGTGTTTTTTGCAGTACCTGCACATTACGAATACGGTAAACCGGCATTTGGTAGCATTTATCGTGAAGTTGCCCCACCATAAACTGCACCATTAAAACACCGCCTTGCTCAACTAAGTTATGAAAACTCAATTCAGTAAATTTTAACCAGTGCGCCTCATCATAAAGCACCCTATAAAGCTCTGCACTCACAGCACGTTTGTGTTTAATGGCATGTTCAATTTGCTTAACCAACTGAGTATCAATATTTACTTTTAAAGAAGGTTTTGGCAAGGTTGAAATCCAGTCAGGTAAATGCCCATTAAAACGTTTAAGCGCTTGCTCAGCTTTAGTATGCACAGAGCGTTTCACATCGCTCGGTACAGATTGCGGTAGTAATTGCTCCAGCAACAAGTAATGTTCAGCCACTTCGCTGCTCATTACTTTTGCGTTGCCACCTCGCCACTGCGCATTAATAGACCAACCATAGGGTTTGGTACGTATATCTTTTTCAAGCCCAAAGCAACCTTGCTCGTATAGTGATTGCAGGTCTCGTTGAAGCATGCGGGTTGAAATCTCCAACCCACGTTCAAGCAGTTTTTGCTGCAGCTGTTGGGTCGTGATAGAGCTTGGCGCTATTGGCACAAGCTCTAAAATGGATAAATGACGGTGTGAATTCATTAATGTATCTGATCACTTTTTAGGTAGGTAACTATAACCTTGTTGCATAGCTGGTATTGGCTTACCATCAGAATTTATCAGCATACGCCCTCGCAGATAATGTTCTTTATGAGCTTGCCCTATAAACTCCCACTTATTAGGTTTTCCTTTATAAACTCTGGTAGACAATGTAGAGCCAGCTTCAAACCAAGCCTCTATTGTATAAACTTGAACTACCACCCCATCAACTACTGCTAAGGCAAGATTGTACTTGTTATTTTTTCTAGTTTCCTCAGATACACCGTACCAAAATTGACGTGTCATATCGTAGATTTCAGGCTCACTTAATGTCGGTGAATATGTCTGATTTATATAAAACAAAATACACTTTTCTTTAATACTATCAACTAAAAGAGGTTTTGAAGAATGTAATCTTTCGATATCATCCACACTAGAGCGACCCTTTTCTATGCCGTGCCCCCTGACTGCATTTGTCAAATTCTCCAAACCTATCGTATCAATAATCGCAGCTTCAACTTCAAATGCAGTGCTTTCATCTAAACCATATCTTAAAATTTCAACTCTAGGCTCTTCACCCGCAGCTCTTATATCTGAAATGCGGCCGCTCTTATCTGTTTCTTTTCCAATCTCTTTTAAATGATCAAATGCTCTATTATTTTTAGACGCTTTACCTATGTAGAAAATTTCATTATTACTAGGGTCAATTAAGCAGTATACATAACATCCCAAACTTTCTTTTGCTAATTTTGAAAACTTCATACTTAACTCTCAATATATTAAACTTAGTTCATTACATCATAAGCTCTTAAATTTTCATACAAAACCTATTTTTCGCTTATCACCTTCTTTTAGATCGTTTTGTTCTTGTAAAATCGATAACATTCGCTCTTGAGTCATTCGTTTTTTTGAAAACCTCATTTGCCTTTTTACAATCGCAAAGTCACCTGGTGTTAACTTCGACAGTTTGAATAGCTTATGCATTAGGTCCTTCTTTAACACCCCTTGGCCCAATGTATCTTTAAATAATTGCTTAGCTTGAACCGAAGTTAAGTAGGTTAAATTTAAATTAAAATCAAATCGCCTCATTACCGCTTTATCTAAGTTTTTAGCAAAGTTAGTCGCAGCAAAAAGTGGGAGTTGAAATTGCTCCATCTGGCATAATAATTCATTAACTGTTTGTACCTCCCAATTTGCCGTTGCTTGTTCACGGCTACACAACAAGCTATCAGCTTCATCAATAAATATTGCACTTCCTTCTTGTGTAGCTTGTTTAAATAGTTGAGCAATGTTTTGCTCATTTTCGCCAACCCACTTGCTTAGTAAGTCAGATGCTTTGATCGAAATAAGTTTAAAGTCAGCTTTTTCGCATAAATAATTCACAAAGGCTGTTTTACCTGTGCCTGGCGGGCCAGTTAGCAATGTACGTGAACTTGAATACTCTATTACAGCCTCTTCCACCTGTTCGAGTGATGCATACTCAGACTCTACGTTTACCATTTGTGGATTAAACTTTTGCGCTGCTTGATAAGTTAATTCATATGTTGAAAAGCCGCATGCAGTTAAGGTGTCTTGAATATTCTCTTCAATACATTCACGTGCTTCTTGAGCTTTAAACCCACATAACCTCGCTACATGTACTGCTTTAGCAATATGAGCTGGCAGCAAATTCTTTTGAGCAGCTAACTGACTTATAAAGCTGTTACCAACACTCAAGCCTTTAACATATTTGCCGATCATTTTTTCTTTAGTTGCTTTGTTTAGCTCAGGAATTTCGTAAACAATATTAAATCGTCTAATAACGCTCTGTGGTAAATCCTCTAAATGGTTGGTGATCCAAATACTCACTACCGGATGATTTTCAATGTAAGTATGAAGTAGCTCTTTTGAGAAGCTTTTAGAGAATAAATCACGCTCAAAAATGTTTTCACACTCATCCAATAACAATATTGTTTTTTTACGCTTACCTACCAACTTACTCACCACATTAAAGTGCTCTAAACGCAGCTCAGAGCTTGCGCTTCGACTATCGAGCTCGTTAGTTGGGTTTATTAAGTTGCTACCTTTAGCTTGCACCTTAAGCAACTGCGAGTCACACGCTTGCGCTAAATATTTCGCCAATGAAGTTTTACCCGAACCTGGCACACCATAAAATAAAATACTCAATGGTTGCCCACCGGTCTTAGTCGCATTTTGTGTAGCTTTTAGTAAAGTATTTAAATCTAAGTGCGATAAATCAGCAGCGCTAAGTTCAGAAGCTTCACAGGCAGTGACCAAGTTAGATAAAATATCACTTTCACTATTTAACTTACCCTCGAGCAGGCTTTTAGCAATTGCGTTTGGTAATATTAAAAACTCATCTTCCCCAGCAAATATCTCCATATCCATTGAATACATGCCAGATTCAATAATTAACCCAATTTGCTTGTTAAGCAGTGCCTCATCAATACTAAGCACGTAAGCTATTTTTTCTAAAATAACGCTCGCGTAATCGTCACGTAAGTATTCAACAAGTTCGCGCAATGGTTTACTGAGCGTCATACAGCACGAAAAAATAACTAAAGGAGTAACCACTTTTGGCAGTGAAAACGCTTTACAAAATATATACACATTTTTTTGTATCGTTTTTGACATTGTGTTGATTGCTAAATGATCTATTCGCGTGATCAAATCATCAACATCTAAGCCCTGTAAATTTGTATAGCTGAAACCAGAAATGCTACATAAAGCCTTTTTAAATAGCTTATCTTGCCAAAGCTCTTCTGTGTCGAACTCTTCTAATAATTCAGTGGTAAAGTGTGCCACAATACGTTTTAATTGAGGGGTTGTGTTCATGCTATGTACCTAGTTGTTTGTAATCAATGGATACATAGTAGCAAGGTGAAATATTTTTAGATCACGTAAGAAAAGCAAACACAAAACGGCATAAGCCATTGAACTTAAAGTAAATAAAAAAGGTTTTTCTTTTTTTATTTAGAAAAACAAACGTAAAAAAATAAGTGTTTGTTTTATAATGAATATTATAGCAATATACAGACTATAACGTTGAAATGGACTTTATATGGAAGAAGTTAATTTAAAACCAGGCTCGGTAGATAACCCTATTGTTTTAAAGAATAAGCATCAAAATACTAAGCTCACTCAAAAGCATCTAAAAAATAGTAAAATCTATATACATAGACCACTACTGCAAAAATATACTAAAAATAACAATGGTGAGAAAGGGTTTTCTTTTGACAAGGCTCCCGATAGTTTTGAATCTTTTACCAATAACGTGATTTCAAATCCCAATTTGAAACCTATTGATATTAAAGTAGCTTTAGGATTATTTAATATCTTAGATCAAATCAGTGCAGGTGAAGGAGTTGTTTTTATTTGCAGTACAAATGAACTTGTATATCAATATTATGGTGAAGATAATTTAGAGGTTCACTTTACATATATGCACACCGCCGATATTGAACTGACTCCGCTTCATGAACTCATATCAAAAAAGCTCAACTCAAAAATTAGTAACGACAGCTTAAACAAGGTTTTAATTAGACTTGATAGCTTTCACTATATAAATGTCACGCCCATTACTTACCAAAATTCGGAACTTGGTATCAACGATAAATCATTAAAAAAAGGAAAAGCATATCTAAAATTTATAGAGATTAACGATATGATGAACTCTAAATGCTTAGAAAAAATTTGGATTTAGGGAAGCATTCAAACTTTATTTAGCACTACATAAACTTGACTCCCACTAATAAAGAAAACTCTAAGCTCTGTAAATAAAACAGATACCTCAGTAGTGTTTCTAATCTAATACTTGTCGAAAATAACGACATGATAGATACAAAAAATTTAACTAACATTTGGACCAGATGTTTTTTAGGTACTTATAATTAGCTAAAACGCGCAATTTAATAAATTTACATTTTTACAAACACCGATAATTTTTAGGGAAATAAAATGATACTCATAAAAGCAGGAACTAGGTTTGACATCGATGAGGTGGCGCATTATGTATACTTACTCATCAGAAGCCGTCTTAACGACGATGTAATAATAAATGAAGTCGAATTTAAAAAAGTAATTTATCAAATCCAAGCATCAATTGGCGACTTTGATTTATGGAGTTTAGTAAATGGGAGGTTTAGGTTTGGTGTACATAAATACCCTGTAGCTGGAAAGCTTTGTAAAAAGAATAAAGGCGCAGGTGTTTTCACTTTAAAAATAACAAATAAAAAAGCAGCTATTTACATTGCTGGAGACGACAAGGTTAAAAAAGTAGTTCATGAAGAAATGGATTTAGATGGCGAGTCTAAACATCAGATAGAGTTAACAGGTAATATAAATACAAGTCATGCTATTAGTTTCATAAAACAAGCAGTAAATACAGATAAAGTGCAATCACGCTTAATTACTTTTGACAATACAAACCCAACCGATATTTTTTATAGCTACCTTTCTCTTGATACTATATCTTTGCAAGAGATAGAAACACTTGAGGATAGAGACACAAACGATAAGATTCGCCTAGTTTATGTCCGAGTAGGTCAAGGCCCGTTTAGAAAACAACTTTTAAGTATTTATGGTGAAACTTGTTTTATGTCAGGAAAATGTCCTGCGGAATCACTGCAAGCTGCTCATATAATTCCACATGCTGATACTAACCATAAAGGTAACTTTGAAAATGAGAACGGCCTGCTTTTGCGTTCTGATTTGCATAAGCTTTTTGACGATGGTTTGATTAAAATTAATGATAATTTTGTGGTTAAGGTAAGTAATAAACTTAAAGATTATGACTTGTACTACGAGTTAAATGGTAAACAGTTAGCGCAAAAAAACAACTTAATTAACTTTGATAAACTAAAACAAAATTTGGTCTCTCGAAATACTTTGTCCAAATCAAAATTAGATAAAGCACTTGGTAAATAAAGTTTAATATGTAACAACCTTACGCAACTGCCTATGATTAGCACAATTGATTAGGGCTTCATATAGAAAGTTGCTAAGGTTATAGCTATCCCCAAATTTATATACTACGGAGTTATAACCTCTAATTCACAGGCTATCTTAATCTGCTCTATATGCTTGTTGTTCAGTTCTATTTCCCTGTCAATACGCTCTATTTCATTTTGTAGATTACGTTTTTCTGAGCCTAGTTCAGCATGGGATAGCTTCATTTCGAATGGTATTTTTTCTACTTTTAAAGATTGTACTTTATCTTTATAAGCTTTCGTTCGCTCCCTAACTAGCTCATATATTTTATTTTCAGCTTCTAGACTTTTATTAAATTCACTTAGACCTTCAGTAACACTATCTAAAAAGTTACTTGTGCCTACTAGTGCCTGAGTAGCCGCAGATTTACTATCATTATAAAGCTTTTGTACCTCAGGCTTTGGTTTAGTACACTTCATAATCAGACCTGAAATAACTAAAATTGGTAGAGCTATGTACGTTAGATAAACCCCTACATAAGTAACAGTAAATAGTGTTACCAAATAAAGTGCTAATGTAAGCCAAAAAACAAAGCTTGCTTTCGAATGCATATCATTTAATCCTTTAAAAGTTAATGATTTTATCTAATTCGACGCTGAAAATTCTCAAAGTTATTTAAGGCGTCGAATGCAGTAAATATAGTCCAACCATGTCTTATTAATATATTAGAATTACTCATATTAATAAGCACAGCTACTTTTCGTCTTGGCCAGCAAAGATCGATTGAAACAAATGTTTCTTTATCTTGAATAACAATACCTAGTTCAGCACCTGGTAACCTAGTCGACTCACATTTTTGCAGAAGGCCATCTAATGCTGTATCCGCACACTCTCGCAGATTATCGTAATTAAACACGTCAAACTTATGTTGCTCACGTCTTAGCTGGTTTATTTTAAGAATATCTGAGTTGCTTACATATATATGGTCATGATGTGGCTGCTTTTTATGGCAATCTGCACAAAGTACTCTCAAATTATCTCGCTCATTATCTGCTTTATTTCCATTGATATGATGTGTATGTAAGAGCCTTTTTTCAGATTTAAGATCAACACCGCATTGCTCACATGAGTAATTTAAATCGCTTCTTAACTTAGCTGAAATTGATGGCCAATCTGACGTATAACCACTTGTGCTTTTTCTACTGTTAACAGGTAAACTTTTAAAGTAGGAGCTATAAACTTCGAAAAATTGTTCAAACGAAAAACTATTAAATACTTGGTTTTTAACTTGAGGACTTTGAGTAGAGTAACCCTTGTAATTAAGAATTTTTAAGCAGTTTTTGCATACACCTAAATCAGCCTCCCCCTCTGTATTAGGCCCCCCTCTGTAGCTTGAGCCAAACACAGGAAAAAAGCCATCGACGCGATTAATTACATCATAGCGTTTAAACCGGCCTGTTTCTCGCATCAACTCAAGAGTTGAGCACTCTGCCACATGGATACGTCGTCCTAATTTACCATTAGACAAAACGGCTTCAATATCATCGCCTTGATCTGGTATATACAGCATAACTTGATGGCCGTCATAATTTAGTACACCATTTGACCCATCAATTTCGTCTAACTGTATATCTTTGCCTAATATCATCCCTTGATTAAGATGACTGCCAATGCTTTCGAGTTCAGAAGCATCACTGGTAATAGTAAAGTCAGTTACTACTTGCCCTAAGGGTGCTACCGCTCTATGTAACGCACTAAAATCCACAGTTAGCTTCATTACTGCGCCTCCAGTATCCGTTTTATTTGAATATCAGCATTGGTAATCGCCCTAAAGGATACACGCCTTGACCTGGCAGCATCTTCCACACCATTATCTTTTATCAAACGTGATGATGAAAAACCAACTGCAGCAATATTAGCTTTAATCCACTCAGACTCATTAGGCATAAGTGCATAACCATACTCTAATACAGAACGTGTTCGCCCCTGAGATAATCGCATATTATAAAAGTATGCTTCAGCCTCTGTAGAACCCCTTAAACCAACACTTGAAGTATGACCCTCAATACGAATTTCATCTAAAGAGTCCCTAAACGGGGCAAGCACGTTGATATATCGAGGGAAAAAGTCGTTTAATATTTCTTTATATGCGTCACTTAATCTAGTTTCATTATTAGCAAATAAAACATCTGGAGATTGAAAGTTGAACGCTAACGTTTCTTTGTCTATTGTTGCTCCCCACTTATCAAGGTCTCTTTCAAATTCACTTTCTAGAGCTTCATATATAGCAACTTGGTTTTGTTGGTAAGCAACAGCAACATCTTTAATCTTGTCGTTTTCTTTTTGAGTTATCATCATAAAAACAATAGCTATAAACAAGAATACAACCATTAAACCAGCCATCAAATCTGATACCGTTAACCAATGATCACCACTATCTTGTGAAGTGTTTTGAGAGCCAAATATCTTTTCCATTACATTACTCGCTGGCTTACAACTTCATTCATCGCTTTAGTTAGCTTAATATAATCATCTACAAATTTACCGCTTACCTGTGCAAGAGCTTTACCCATTTCATTCATAACACGGTTTATTTCTTGCTGCATCGCAGTATCAATAAGTTTTAGTTGTGAGTCTACGGCTTCACCAGTCATACCAACCTGCTTTTTAACCTCATTTTCCATTGCGTCAAAAGTACGTTTAGCTTGATTAATTTGCTGTGTAGCAGCATCGTCCATAACTTCATTAAGGCGTTGCTGAAGTTTTTCAGCTGACTTAACTACAGTGTCACGTACTTGTTCTGTATCTGTAACTAAGTTTTGATTAGCCTGCTTCATAGTTGAAGTAATATCTTTAGCGTCATCGACCAATTTTTCAATCATGTCTCGCATATTGTTATTAAGATCGGTCACTGTATCTTGTAAGTGCTGCTTAATTACTTCAGTTTGCGACTGTAAATGATCAGACGTTGTCTTTAAGCTCTCGTTAGTTCGAGCTGTATTATCTGTAAACTCATTACCTGCAGTTTGGATTTCTTTACCAATCTTGTCTGAGCTTTCAATCAAACGCTCACCAACACTATTAATGCCTTTCTCTGTTTCATGGGCAAACTTGTCTAATAAAACATTAGATGTCTGAACGTGATTTTTTATGTAATCGTCTGATTGTGTAAGAAGGGTTTTATAATGGTCACTCGCTGTTGTTACAGCTGCCGATATATCGTTTACTGTAGCTTCAACTTGTTTTTGAATTTGCGGGACGGCTTCAACAGCTTTATCGCGCATATCTTTAAAGGCCTCTAGATGGCGTTCAAGCTCAGCTAATTGATGTTGATTAACTTCCATAACACCTTTTAATTCACCCATAGATTGAGGAATTATTTGGCTTTGCTCACTAATATGAGCAACAGATGATTCAGTAGCAGAAATAGAAGCAACACCATGAGCGTATTGGTCACTCATTTCTTTAAGCTGAACTTTATAGTTTTCTTGCCATTCAACTAATTTAATTACCGCTTCATTTAATTGTTTAAAGTTATCACCAAACTGCTCTGTTAAGTTGTTATTAAAGTCACTAATCACCTGTTTTAGCGCTTCAATAACTTGCTCTGTAGCTGACTTTGATAAAGTATCTGCAAAGTCTTGTAGTTTAAGCCATAGCTTTTCACTAAACGCCTCAAAGTTCTCTTGTTGTTTTACAGCTTGTTCTTGGGCAATATTTATCGATGTTTTTGCATTATCATTAATATCACCACGTAATATTTTTAATTGCCCAAACAGTGTTGACTCTTCATTACCAACAATCGCCTCTTTTAAAACTTTTGTTTCTGCAACCTGCGCTTGCATAGCACCTAATATCGCCTCAGGTGTTGCATGAGAAATGCTATCTTCTAGTTGCTTAGGTTTTAAAAATGAAAACGTAGACAGTGTTTTAAACACTAAAGATAAAAATATACCCGCTAAACTTGTAATAAATGCCGTTTTTAAACCCGCTAGCAACAACGGAATACTGGCTTCTATATCACTTTGGTTAAATTCCAATAAACCAAGAACTATACCTAAAAAAGTACCAAAAATACCCATAGTAGTTAATAGTGTTGGAACAAACTGAACAAACTCAATTTGTTTAGCTTTTTTGGTGTAAAACAAACCTAAACCAAAAACAAAAAGCATTAAAATTAAAACAACACCACTAACAACGCTTGTATCAAAACCGCGTAGTAAACTTTCTAGTATATTCATATGATTTATCTTTTGTACTCTCGTAATTAAATAGACAACCACTTTGAAACCTCAAAGCAGAAAACACGCAATAATGGCGAGGAAAAAAATTATAAAGAGGTATAAAATTAACAGTGGGGATATGGTATTACTGCTCGGCCTTTATCCATAAGATCTTTAAGTTCCCTTTCGCCATCCAAAACTAAAATAAAGCAATACTTTAGTCGTTGCGAGATAGTATATAAATCAACTGTGATAAGCAAAAAAATAATGATAAACAACTAAAAAAGCAGGTTATATGACCAAGTTTTAAGCTTAAATTCATTAACTTTTACTATCAAGCCAATATTGACCATTAATTATCAGCCGGGTTATTAAGTAACTCGACTTATCGCTGTAGCTCATATTTTTATTACGGATAAAACCTCTAACATGGCCGATTCATGGTTTTCTAAATTTGTTCGACCTAGTCCCACGGGGCCCCAGTCATCGTAACTCATCATAATCGCTTGCTTTAAACTCTCGGCACGATTGTTCTCACGATAGAAGGACTTTTTATCCTGAGGAGAGTAATTGCTGAGCCTCGAGTTACTACTTGGCGAAATTAAACATAAATTTCCAAAGCGATCGACATCCTCCATTTTGCTTGCGCCTGATGGATCGGTTTGCGGGAAGTAATGCTCAACAGAGGTTCTAAAACTAAACTGGAAATCATCAAAGTGGTTTCCAAGCTCTTTTTTACCTTTACCATCAAATGTTTCATCATCTGATAAACGCTTCCACAAAAGGTAATCCAACCGATTAAACACAAAGTTCTGAACACCCGTTCCTTGATGTAATACTCCTGGACTCTCTTCACTAAACGCTAAACATTGACCGCCGGTGATTTCTTCAAAATAGCGATCGCTTAAGTGCTCAAGCTCAGTTAAGTACACCTCTCCATCAATGCTTAAACCCGTATCCTCTGTAGTATTCCTATTCAAAATACTTAGCGCATCATTTAACCAGCGCTTATAAACTAAGGCTGGGTTTGATACATGGAACATTGCTAATATCATGCGCAGCTTTTCGTTTAGTGAGTCTTGGTTTTTACCAAAAGAGATATTATAGCTAGGGCTTGTGCTCGTACCGCTCGAATTAGCTATTAGAGTTTGTAGACTCCACTTACGTTTTTCATTGTGTTGGTCTGGCTTAATTATGAAGCTATCAAATAGTATTCTGTACTTGAGCAGCTCATAAACAAAGGTTTTGGCTTCAACCTTCAAGTCATTGTCTTTACTGATAAACGCATTAAGTAATTTTTTATCATCAAGCGATACCCCCTTAATCTTAGGCATCAACTTTAGTACATGGAGTAAGAAATTTGAAAAGTCGATAACCGTACCAAAGCGCTCTTCTTTCTCGCGCTCTCCATCATCGGTATTTTCACTGGGTGTCTTGTTGTTGATAATTTCGCGTAGCGTCATTGCATCTTGTTTTTGTTGTTTACTCGTATGCTTTGCATGAATTGCATCAAAGCTTTTTGGCATTGTTTGCCAATTTTCACCAAATACTTCTTTACGCAAATCAGATTGAAAACCCATCTGGGTATAGCGCGACATATTCGAGCAAGCATCCCAGATGGTTGAAAAACAGTTTCTTTCATCATCATTGCTCAGTATAGCCATAAATTTTGCTTTTAATACTTCGTGTTTTTCTAGCTGCTCACCACGGTTATTCATGATCTCAAAGTAGTGATTAAGATCGGTTTGTGGTGGCACAACGACTTTCAATATAGTGACGTTATCTAACAGGTATTCGCAAAACTGCTTAATTTTAGCCTCTGTATCTAGCCCTTTGGTTTTGAAGTAACGCTGAATAATGTTAAACGCAGCATGAATGTTAGGCTCTTCAGCCTCGCCACTTGACTTACCTTTATAAATATCATCTAACGCTCTGGAAGATTTTGGGCGACTATCAAAAGTTAGGTTAATGTCTAACCCTGCTAGGTCACTCCCATCCAATACTTTTCGATGTTTTAGATACGCCAATAAAATAGAGAGCGTGGTATGCCTTTGCTGCCCATCAATAGTCTCGTACACCACATTTGATTGCTGTGAATGAGTTGTGCGCTGATACACAACAAGACTACCCAGGTAATATTTTACTTGTTTTACGCTAACAGTTTCACCTGGCTGAGTAATAAGCCCTGCGGCATCACTAATATCTTGAATAAGCTGCTCAATTTCAGGTGCCCCCCAAGCGTAATTTCGCTGGTAAATGGGAATGACATATTGGGTTTTGCTGTCGAAAAGCCCTCTAACGGATAACTGCTCTACTTGGTTCGGATCAATCATTGATACTTCCCGATGACATTGCTTCAATAGATGCCTGCACGTTTTTAGCGTTGTTGAACTTAGGCTCTTTAATATAAGGTGGCTGAAAGTTCAACACCTGTTGAGGGTGAACGGCTTTGCGAATTACTCTAAATAACCCACTACCGCTTTTAGCATGGTTATCAACTGACTCCATACCAATGCGTTGTAATTCAAGGCGTAAATAATATGCCCAGCGATAGCAAATCTGCGCCGCTTTTTCTAACTCCACATCACCAAACTTGTCGTAGTAATACATCACGGTACACAAAAATAAATTACGCACATAACTATCCCCTTTACGGTGACTGCCACTGTACCGAGTGTAATTATTAATGAATGAAGCTAGCTTCGCCTCCTTGCCAACAAACAAACTTGTATGAATTGCCATATAGTGCTGAATGTATTCAAAAAAACGCTTACCGTTGATCACCACCTGATCCACTTGAAATGGATAACCTTTGGTTTGCTTGTCCCATTTTCGCGCAGGATCGCCATTAAAGGTTTCAACTGCGTAATCCAGTCCCAGCATGGCATCCACATAAGCGTATTGCGTACTATCTAAGTTAATCCCTTTGAACACATCAATGTTATGACGACTAAACGTAATGCCATAATCACCGTCAATCCATCGGCGCATACGGAACAAAAACTCCCCCATGATGGTGTGCAAATTGGCTGAATCATCATCAGGGTTAACGCCTTGCTCCCACAGGCTCACATGATGCAAGCGTTCTGTTTGTGTCGTAGCGTCCATCATTTCACGCAAGTGATATGCTTTGAGCAAATCGTGCGGCGCAAGTGCTTTACCACGTGCATTTTGAGAATCAAAAAACTGGAACGCTTCACTCAAATCATCTAACGTAACTAGAATAAGCTCACACTTGTTAAGCACAAAATTAAGTAATTCCTGCTTTTCGGTGGCAGTCAAACTTGTTACTCGTTCAGAAATGATCTGAGCATTATGTTTGAGATTTTTAATACTAACTGATGATTCAAACTTATGTTCAAGTAAAGTGGATGCAATAACTTTCTCAGCCCCATCAAGAATAGTGCAAAGCAGCGTTAAAGTGAGCAGCCGCTGCTGGCCATCAACGATGTTCAGTGTCTCTTTTTTATTCTCATTCACTGATTCTTTATCTTGATGCAATACCACAGTACCAAGGCGATAACACGACTTAGTACGGTAATTAAAAATGTCATCAATTAGCTGATTAACGTGCTTTGGTTGCCATTTATAGGGCCTTTGGTACTCAGGAATCGTGAGTTCCTGCTCTAACAACTGCGCAATAGTTTGAGGCTGATTAAAGACAATGGCCATCGTTACAACGCCTGTTCGACTATGGCGTCGGTGAGGTGAAGTTTAGTGGTTTGTGCGTCGGTTAAACGGGCTTTGAGTTGATCGCAGAGTGTCATTAGCTCAACGACTTTCGCGACGATGCGGTGCTGCTCTGCCGACGGAGGCAGTCCAAACTGGATACTTTCACAGTTCGTTTTGTTAAGATAAGCAATTGTTGTTGAAGTAGCCACACTTTCTAAAGCTTTGCTTTCAACTTTGATTACTAAGCTTAAGTACTCTGGTAGTAAACCTTTTAAAACTATAAAGGCATGTACTTGCTGGTTTGAAGTAACGGCCTCGAGGTTTATCGCCGTTAATCCAAATCGTCCAACACAACTCATTAAAACGCTACCTTCCGGTATGAGGCGAGCTGAGTATTGCTTCACTTCACTTTCTGATAAATTAAGCTCAACTTTTGAGCAATCTAAATATAAGCTCATATTTGGGAAAGCTGGTAAAGTAACCCAAGGAATATTTCCTGTAAATGACTTTGGTCTATCTCGATTAGGAACTATAGATGGACAAACTTCTCCAGTTTGAACGCAAACCCAACCCTTAGGGTAAGTTATGCTATCGTCTTTCGGTTTTAATTTTGAACTTTTTTGATATAGCTTGTCTTTAATCAGTTGGGCTTTTTCTGCTGCTATACGTTCTAGGAGTTTGGCGGCGGGTTCGTCGTTTGGGTTTTGTGGGACGAGTTTGCCCATTACTGCTAGTTGTAAAATGGTTTGTTTTAGCATGTCGATGCTGGCGGTGGTGGTGAATAGCGTGTCGAAGTGCTCGCTTAAACGCTGCCAGTTCTGTTGGAACTTTTCAGCGGTTTGTTCTGGTGTTACGGTTTGCTCTGGTGCTTTTAGTAAGGCCTCTAACAGCACTTCAACTAATGTTTGATGTGCCGTAATACTGTTTTCTGTTTGCGCCTCAAGCGCATCACACAAGCCCATTAACTCATCGACTTTAACTACTATACGGCTTTGTTCTTCTAGTGGGGGAATTGGTATAACCGTATTAGAAATTTTTCCCACATTTAAATTAGGTTGAGCCCCACCAGCAGCATGCTTTCTTAATTCTAAATACGCTTTTCTAAAAAATAGCTTTATAAAGTTCTTGTGTGGTGGTGAAGTATCGACAAGTCTTATCGCAGCACAAGCCTGATTTGTTCCGGCAGGCTCACTGAGCTCTGTTATTTGGCCCCTTGTTTTGCCCTGTCCATACATAGCAACAATTAATGTACCAATAGGATAAACAGAAACATTTGTTTCTCTTATAGCAAGTTGCGACACTTTCTCTTTTGTTGAACCAACAAAAAACCCCGAAGTTTCCCCGCTGGAAACCCAATTTATTTCTGCTGGTTCCCAGTACGCTGGATTGCTTCTAGAGGGTGTAGAGCCAGTACCAACAATCCCGAAAGTGCCTATCCTTTCTCTTTCCCACCCACTAGGTATATCAAACGATTTTTCTTCATCACTAATTTCTGGCAGTGCTTTTGGCTTTTTGATTTTTTTATCTTTAATCAATTGCGCCTTTTCAGCGGCTATTCGCTCAAGCAGTACTGAGGCCGGTTCGTCGTTTGGATCTTGTGGCACTAATTTGCCACGTACTGCGAGTTCTAAAATAAGCTCACGCAGTTTTTTAATGCCATAAAGTGAAAGCTTTTTAGATGAACCGCGCCCTGATGACGACTTTTGCTCTATGGCAGTAGTCCAAATATCAAGGTGTTCTGTTATTAACTGCTCTGCGCCTGTGCTTAGTGCTTTTGACTCAGCCATTACTTGCCCTCAGCATCTTTAGACAGTGCTTCTGATAATATGCCTTTAAGCTGGTCACGCAAGGCTTGTATGTCGGCTTGTTGCTTCGAATAATCGGCTAGTAGCTCTTGCGGGTCGTGGCTGATTACCTCGCCTACGTGCGGATTTTTAATGTCTAGGTTGTAATTACGAGCAATAATATCGTCGATTGATACCTTCCAGGCTTGCTCGGTCTCAGTACGGCTTGCAAAGCCGTCTGCCTCGCTGCCCCACCATTCGAGCTCCGTTTTGAACTCTTCAAACTTCATTGGTTTGGTTTTGTTATAATTTTTTACGCCCTCTGGGTAAGGGTGCTCGTAAAACCACACGTCTTTTGTTCGTGTGCCTTTGGTAAAAAATAGGATGTTGGTTTTAATGCTTGTGTACGGGTTAAACACACCATTGGGTAAGCGTACTATGGTATGTAAGTTACATTCCTCTACCAATAGCTTTTTAATTTTGGTTTTTACGCCTTCACCAAATAAGGTGCCGTCGGGTAATACCACTGCGGCTCTCCCCTTCGTTGCTAGCACTTCAATAATGAGTTGCAAGAACAAATCAGCTGTTTCGCGAGTTTGCATGTCACTTGGAAAGTTTTTTTCTATGCCGTCTTCTTCGGTGCCGCCAAATGGAGGGTTGGTGATGATGACATCTACTTGGTCGTCCCAGCTTGAAAGTGGTTTATTTAGGGTATTGCCGTGTTTAACTTGTACGGGTACCTCAATGCCATGCAGCATCATGTTGGTAGTACACAGTAAGTGCGGGAGTTGTTTTTTCTCTACGCCGTGTATTTGCTTTTGCAGTATTTGATGGTCGTCGCCCGACTTAACATAGTTTGCTTTTACGTGGTCGAACGCACACGCTAAAAAACCACCTGTACCACAAGCGGGGTCCATAATAGACTCGCCCAGTTTTGGGTCGGTTACTGCTACTATAAATTTAGTAATTGCGCGCGGAGTGTAGAATTCGCCCGCGTTGCCTGCGCTTTGTAAATCTTTTAATATTTGCTCGTACAGGTCGCCAAATAAGTGGCGCTCTTTTGAGTCGGTAAAGTCTATTTCGTTTAGTTTGTTGATCACCTGACGCAGTAGCGTGCCGTTTTTCATGTAGTTAAAGGCATCAGAAAATGCCTCTTTAACTACATAACCCCGAGGGTTTTTATCTATGGGTGCAGTGAGGTTTTTAAGTTCAAAAAATAGCTTGTCATTTACAAACTCTAATAGCTCATCGCCCGTTATGCCTTCATTATCTGCCGCCCAATTGCGCCACAAGAATTGGCCTGGGATTGGCTCGCGATAATCGTCTAATTCAAGCTCCAGTTCTTCTTCTTGCGCGTCGAATACTTTTAAAAATAGTAACCACGACATTTGGCCAAGGCGTTGTGCGTCGCCATCGACACCGGCGTCTTTACGCATAATATCTTGAATAGACTTAATAGCTGAACTGATAGACATAGTATTCTCTTGTTTGATTACTTTAATAAACAGCGGCTAAAAGCGAGTATGAAAGCTGTTTAATTTAAATGGTTCAATGTTTGCTGTAGCTGATACATAGCAACAGCAAACTTAAATTTAGGCTGTTTTAGGTGCTGGCATATGGTAAATTTCGGCTTCAAGCTCTTTTAGTGCTTGCTCGTATTGCGCCTTACCGCCAAATCCATTTTTAATGATTTCTTTGGTATTACCTATATCAGTAAACGGCGCTACTTTTAACGCCTGTATAGATTCAATCTCTTGCACGCCTACATCGGCGTATTTTAACAGAAGGTTCTCGAGTACGGTGTGGGCGGTACCCGAATATTTAGTGAAATAGTTACGCTTTTGTACGTTATCTGCGCGCTCTTTTCGGGTAAGTGGTGGTTGGTCATAAACTACATGGCAGATCATATCAAATGGGTCCATATCTTTGCCTACTTCTTCCTCAAGCGCTGACCAAATAATCCCCTCTTGTGCAAGCTCATCGATAATTACTTGTTTACGGTCTGACTCGTTCCAGCGCTTTACAAAGTCATCCAGTGAGCTGAATTGTTTACTCATGGTTTTACGGGTGTAATCTATAAATGACTCGGTAACAAGTTTGCCGTCGGTATCGTAATACTGTACTCGCTCTGCGACTTTATTAACGGTAACACCGGACACGCGGTACTTAACCATTTTGGTTGTTTCATCGTCCCATTCGCCATACTCCCCATCAGAAAAGGTGCCATCGCCTTTAGGGTCATTTATGGTGTCGTTATTGGCACTGCTTTCATCGCCGGTTGATTGATCATCGAATACGCTATCAGGCTGCTCTTCGGCAGTTGTATCGTCTTGTGATTCAATATCAACGCCTTCGTTTTCAATGTCGGTTGGCGTTACCTTAATTACTTTTTCTGGCGTGCCATCAAAACGTTCATCGGCAAATAACTCAGTGGCTTTTTTAAAGTCGAGTATAGTAAACCAAAGCTTGCCGTAACGGTCGTCAATACGGGTACCACGACCAATGATTTGCTTAAACTTGGTCATTGATTGAATGTTTTGATCAAGCACCACTAGCTTACAGGTTTTTGCGTCTACCCCTGTGGTCATGAGCTCTGAGGTGGTGGCAATTACGGGGTATGGGCGTTTAGGGTTTATAAAGTTGTCGAGCTGGCCTTTGCCTAGTTCGTCGTCGCCGGTGATCTTCATCACGTATTTATCGTTTTTAGCCATTTGCTCTGGGTTTAGGTTAGCAATGGCACGTCGCATACGTTCGGCGTGGTCTATGTCGTTACAAAACACAATGGTTTTAGCCATAGGGTCGGTACGCTTTAAGTAGTTGGTAATGGTTTCGGCCACTAGTTGTGTGCGCTCGTCAATTACCATTGTGCGGTCAAAGTCTTTTTGGTTGTATATCCGGTCTTGTATTACTTCACCGTTGTTATCAACCTGGCCCTTAGTGGGTCGCCAGCCTTGTAGGTCCACATCAAGATCAACACGCACCACTTTGTAGGGTGCTAAAAAACCATCTTCTATACCCTCTTTAAGGGAATAGGTATAAGCAGGGTCACCAAAGTAATCGGTGTTTGACACTTCGTCGGTTTCTTTCGGTGTTGCGGTTAAACCGACCTGTGCTGCGCCTTTAAAATAAGTAAGTATTTCGCGCCACGCGCTATCTTCACTTGCGCTACCACGGTGGCACTCGTCAATAATAATAAGGTCGAAAAAATCAGGGTCTACTTGCTTAAATGCTTTTTGAGATTCTTCTGGCCCTGTTAGTGCTTGGTAAAGTGCTAGGTGTATTTCGTATGCGGGGTCGATTGTTCTTCCAGTAATTTTGGTCATTGACGTACCAAACGGCTGAAAGTCATTAATGCGAGTTTGATCAACCAATATGTTTCGGTCGGCTAAAAACAATATGCGTTTTTTTGCGCGTGATTTCCATAAACGCCAAATGATTTGAAACGCGGTATAGGTTTTACCGGTACCAGTTGCCATCACAAGGAGTACACGGTCTTTACCTGACGATATAGCCTCTACTGTTTTATTAATTGCTTGAAGCTGATAGTAACGCGGGTGTTTACCGCTACCATCATCGTAATAAGCTTGGTTAATTATAGGGAGTTGCGATTCGGTATAGCCTTTGTAGGCACAATACTTAGCCCAAAGCTCTTGAGGTGATGGAAAGTCTTCTAAGCGTATTTCGGTTTCAAGGTTATGCGCATCAGGCGTGCCGCTTTCGTTTTTAATTAAGGTGGTTTTATCATGGAATATAAAGCCATCACCGTTAGAGGCAAAAACAAAAGGCACATCAAGTAAATTGGCATAATCGAGCGCTTGTTGCATGCCCTTACCTACTTCGTGCTTATTAGCTTTAGCCTCAATGACAGCAAGTGGCATACTAGGTTTATGGTAAAGCACTATATCAGCCGATTTAACCGATTTACGTACACCGAGTTGTCCACGGACAATAACTTTGCCGTCGCGTAGCTTAACTTCTTGGCGTATTTGGGTAATGTCGTCCCACCCTGCTGTTTTAACTGCGGGTAGAATAAACTTACTGATTATATCGGTTTCGCTGAGCTTTCTTTTATCCATAACTTATACCATCCCTAATTACTACGCTATGAGTGCGCACAACTCGTTGATTCAACGCGTTTCATGCTATTTAGTGATGCTATATAAAATATGATGAATAAGCAAAAATAAAAGGTAAAACTAAAAAACGAGAGACACTGTCTCTCGTTTTTAATTTGAGGTTTACCTTTTTAGGTGCGCTGCAATTATTCATTGATTAAATATAATCACTTAACACTATGAATAAATGTATTTAGTTTCCGCAGCAGTTTTTATACTTTACATTAGAGCCGCACGAACAAGGTTTATTTCGTCCTAATTTAGTTGTTTTAATACAAGATTTTTGTGGCCCTATTTTTACTTTGGCATCTTTAATTTCGTCTAGCAATCCAGAAAATAGTTCACGTATTTTCAAGTACTTTTCATCAAGGTACAAAACTGCACCTAAGTTACCAGTTGCAATTGCTTGGCATAAGTAATTTTGAGCTAGTCCGTCATCTTTTTGGACTAACTCACCTCGGTGGTATAATTTGCCTAGTTCAAACATTGATTTATTGCAGCCTAGCATTACTGCTTTTTGAAAAGACGCAACGGCTTTATCACCATTAATTGAGCAAGCTTTGCCTGAAGAATATAAAACACCTAACCTTTGAAATAGAAAAACTGTATTCTCGGCTTTTTTATGGGTAAGGTATTTATGTGCGTTTTTATAGTCTTCACTTAAGTAATGGCACCAACCCAAATAGGCGTATGCAGCGTAAAAGCCTCTTTTTGCTAATACACTGAGTATTGTTGTTACCTCACTTAATTGTAACGTATCTACTTTATTGTTTAGGCATAAAAAAGCGTACTTGAACAGAACTTGATGACTCTCCTGAGCTATCGTTATTTGTTTATCATCAGAGCTAATAACATCGGTTATCGTTTTTTTTGAGCAAAGTTTAAAAGCACTTTTATAAGACTCAGCTGCAAAAGAATACATAGCCTGTGCGCGCACACTAAAAGACTTATCATCTAACGCTTGGCTTTCAAAAGCATCACCCATTTCTTCGTAGAAAACACCTAAACTTAAATACTCTTTATAATCACAAGAGATTAAGCAGTTAAACCACAAGTCTTTGTGCTCTTGGCCTCCCACATTTATTAACTCGTATTTAGGTATGCGCTCACCAAGCCCTAAGCTCAGGTAAGCACTTTCCAATAAGTCTAAGACTTTTGTTCTTGAGGCTAACGCCTTACTTAGTAATACCTCGTTACTTAACTCCTTATTATGAACTCCATCATTTGTTAAGTCTCTAACAACATGAAATAGCTCTCTATTAGCTCCATGAATTGCGTTGATATCTGCTAGTTCATTTATTTGCTCCCATAGGTTTTTATTAGTAAATTCATAGCTATGACGTTGCGCATATAGTAGACATAACGTCTCTAGTATCTTACGAAATTTAAACAAGCTAACATCAGGGCTTACGTTCATTAGTAATAGTGCATTTTTGTAGTCTGATGCTATGGACTCTTTAAACAAGGCTGCGAATTGTTCATCATTATTTATAGTGCTCATGCTAATGCTCCCTGTTTTAACGCGGCGTTATTTTGTTTATTTTTAAGCTGATACTCGCTATTACTAATGAGACTAATTGTATTATCCTTTTTATATCGGCTAGTAAACGTCTCCCAGTTTATTTCACAGACCTGTAATGCTTGCTCTACCCCTGCATCTAAAATTAAATCACCATAAACATACCCATTTTGATTTGAGCTATTTTGATAAAAACGCCCTTGAGGATTAATCATTAAATAAGAATTTGTCATTGCTTCGTTGTCTTCTGCCACCATGACTTCTTTTAATGAAGCATGGCGTTTTACAAACCCAGAAAACTGCTCATCAGAAACTAATAAGTTGTTATTTAAGACAGGAAGAACCTGAAAAACTTTCCATTTTTCGGGTTTTATTTCTGCTATTAGCTCCTCATATGATTCTTGAAAATTTAGGTTATTAACAACGGTGTTTACTTTTATTGTGATGGATGGGTTAACGTTACGAAGCTGTGTAACTGCTTTAATTAAATCGTGACTTCCAAAAGACTTACCCTTGCGATCTATTCGACCAATATCTTCACGTGCAGTTAAATATTGGCTGTCAAAACTGATCCCAATCATTGAAAACATAGCACCATAGTTGTCTATAAAAGAGTCAGTTAGATAATGGCCATTAGTAATTAGCGATAAATTAAAGCCTAGTGACTTTGTTTTTATAATTAACTGTGCAAAACGTTTTTTAAGAATTAACGGCTCGCCTCCTGCGAAATTGATACGTACACTTTTATAAGGGAAAACCGTTTTTACTTGGTTGGTATTATCGTCAAAAAAGTAACCGGCTAATTTTTCAAGCATTAACCTAAGGGATCCCCAAAAATAATTATTAAGTTTCAATTACATCACTCACATCCATATTTTTCCAATCGATTTGCACTACTACCTGTACGAAATAGGCTAGTCCTTCCAAATAATCTCGCCGTCGC